>NZ_DBNGVP010000219.1:0-57292 GCF_057119385.1 Archangium sp.
GTGATGATGGTCGCCAGCTTCCACCACAGGGTGCCATCGCCGATGGCCGGGATGAGCAGGTACGACGCGGCGTAGGTGATGACCACCGAGACGATCGAGGTGAGCCACACCAGGCGCGTGAGGGGCGCCTCGAAGTTCATTTTGTGCGCTTCGGCGTACTGCGCCTTGGCGACGGCCTCATTGATGAAGTATGACAACCCCGACGCCACGATCATCATGACACGCATCATGAAGATCCAGACGAGGAGTTGCACCTGCACGGCCGGTTCGGTGACCGCCAGCAGGATGAACGAGATGAGGGCCACGCCGGTGACGCCGTAGGTCTCGAAGCCGTCGGCCGACGGTCCCACCGAGTCGCCGGCATTGTCACCCGTGCAGTCGGCGATCACGCCCGGGTTGCGAGCGTCGTCTTCCTTGATCTTGAAGACGATCTTCATCAGGTCCGAGCCGATGTCGGCGATCTTCGTGAAGATACCGCCGGCGATGCGGAGCACCGAGGCGCCCAGCGACTCGCCGATGGCGAAGCCGATGAAGCAGGGGCCGGCGAAGTCGGCGGGGACGAACAGGAGGATGATGAGCATCAGCAGGAGCTCGGTGGAGATGAGCACCATGCCGATGGACATACCGGCCTGCAGGGGGATGGCGTAGGTGGGGTAGGGCTTGCCGCGCAGCGACGCGAAGGCGGTGCGGCTGTTGGCGAAGGTGTTCACCCGGATGCCGAACCAGGCCACGCCGTAGCTGCCGGCGATGCCGATGAGGCTGAACACCAGGATGGCGGCGACCTTGACGAACTCCATGTGCCGCAGGAAGCCGAAGTACACCACCATCACGGCGCCGATGAGCACCTCGAGGATGAGGATGAACTTGCCCTGGGTGATGAGGTACGTCTTGCAGGTCTCGTAGATGAGCTCGGAGATCTCGAGCATCGACTTGTGGACCGGCAGGTTGCGCAGGGCCGTGTACTGCATGAAGCCGAAGGCGAGGCCGAAGATGGAGACGGCGATGCCGGCCATCAGCAGGGCGCGGCCGTTGAGCCCGCCGAGGAAGGAGACGCTGCTGAAGTCCGGGAGGACGAGGTCCGCCTCGCTGGCGCGGGCGGTGCCGGAGGCCAGCACGGCCAGCAGTCCGAGGACCCTGACGGCGGTGCCGGTGACGCTCGCGCGGAGAGCGTCCATCCGTGAAGTGGGATTCATGGGGTTCAACTCCTCAAAAGCTCATCATCTGTGGCGGGCGGCGCTCTCGGCCTCCGCTCGCCGGGAAGAAGAGGGGGTGTCGAGGGGTTGGCCGCCTGCGGGCGGGGGTCCGCACGCCGACGCTTCAGCACAGCCTCGCCCTTCAGGGCCGGAGAGCACGCCTGAAGGCGGCCCGCGTGTACCACGGCCCCGGTGGGGAAGTCGAATTCCCGTGAGAGTGATTGTCGCGGGAAGCCCCCCCTCCGGGAGCGGGACGGGGGGCGGGTATCGGGATCAACGGGGTTCAGCCCTCTCCCTCTGGGAGAGGGGAGGCGCCTTATCCCACAGGTAAGGTGGGCTTCTCGGGAAGACCCTCACCCCCACCCTCTCCCAGAGGGACAGGGAGTGCGGCTCAGAGCACCTTCACCTTGATGCTCTTGAGCTCCTGCTCGCCGCGCATGATGGTGACGGTCCAGTCACCGGCCTTGTTCAGGCGCACGCCGGTCCACTGGCGGGAGCGCCAGCCCTCGCCCTTGATCTTCACGTCCTTGGTCTCGCGGACCACGTTGCCCTGCTTCACCTGGACCATGAGGTCCTCGATGCTGTCGCCCTGGGGAACCAGGTAGGACTGCCACAGCATGACGTTGGTGCCGGCCTTGACGCCATCCGGGCTGGCCTCGACGGTGCACTCGAACTTGTTGGGGCCGTCCTTGGCCACCTCGGTGCAGAGCTTGGCGTCCACGAGCACGGGGCCCTGGCCCTGGCCCTTGTAGAAGTACTCCCAGGTGGTCTTCACCGCGTCGGCGGACGGGACCTTCACGGGCTCGTGGGCCGGGGCGCTCTCCACCGCGTCCTGGGCCATCGCCACGCCGCCAAACGCCACCACCGCGCACATCGCCAGCTTCTTCAGATTGCCTGCCATGGTGTCTCCCCCTCGATTCGGGCTGATGTGGGGCCAGCGCTCGCCGCCGGCCCGCTGGGGGCGAGTGTCTACCACAGGAAGAAGGCGAGGGTGACGAGCGGCAGGTACACGAAGAAGGCCACCAGCAGGAAGCCGAGGATGTCCTTGAAGTCGAGCCGCGCCACCGCCAGCAGGGGCAGGGCCCAGAAGGGCTGGATGAGGTCGGTGGCCATGTCTCCCCAGGCGTACGCGAGCACCACCTTCTCCGGCGCCACCCCGAGTGTCCGGGCCGCCTCCAGCAGGTAGGGCGCTTCAATGGCCCACTTGGAGCCGCCCGAGGGCACGAAGTAGTTCACCACGCCGCTGTACAGGTAGACGATGGCGGGGAACGTCTGCGGGGTGGAGAGCGAGACGAAGAGGTGGCCGATGCGCTCGGTGAGGCCGGTGGCCTTGAAGATGCCGTAGATGCCGGCGTAGAGCGGGAACTGCAGGACGATGCCGTGCAGCACGCTGGCGGCCTCCTCGCTGGCCTTGAGCAGCCGCGCGGGCGTGCCGTGCAGCAGCACCGCCAGCGTGAGGAAGAGGAAGTTCACCACGTTGAGGTTGATGGCCTTCCAGCCGCCGTTGAGCCACAGGTGGCGTCCGAACCAGAGCAGGCCCAGTGCGCCGAAGACGACGTTGAGCAGCGGGGAGAAGTCCATCCACACCGCGAGGCTCTTCTCGCGCGGGCGCACGGGCGGCTCGAAGTCCTCGAGCTGCTCCAGGATGGCCGGGTCCACGCGCACCGCCGCCCCGGGCCGCGGGTGCAGCGCCCAGGCCAGCAGCGTGAGGCCGCCCACCACCGCCACGGTGAGCCCGAGGTTGAAGGGGGAGAAGAGCGTGCGGTCGATGGGGATGAGGCCGAGCTGCTTCTCCAGGAAGTGGCCGGGGGTGGCCACCAGCAGCGGCGCCGAGGCGGACAGGCCCGCGTGCCAGGTGGCGCCCAGGCCGAAGTACGCGCAGGCCACCAGCAGCCGGTAGTCCACGTCCGGTTGCCGCCGCACCACGAAGCGCACCAGCATGGCGCTCGCCACCAGGGACAGGCCCCAGTTGATGTAGGCCAGCCCCATGGACACCGAGGCCATGAGCACCACCGCGCCCCGGGGGCTTCGCGCCAGCCCCGCCAGGTGCTCCAGCACCGCCCTCACCGGCCGCGTGAGCGCCAGCAGGTACCCGGTGAACATCACCAGCGCCATCTGCATGGAGAAGGTGAGCAGCTCCCAGAAGCCCCCTCCCCACGCGTCCACCACCTTCCCCGGCGGCGCGTCCGCCCACCCCATGGCCAGCCCCATGGTGAGCAGCGACAGCAGCACCGCGATGGCGAACGAGCTGGGCACGAAGCGCGCGGAGAAACGCCCGAGGGCCTCCGCGATGCGTACGAGTGTTTCCACGGCGCGCATCTGAACACGGAGCAGCACGCCTTCCGAGAAATCCGGCACGGGCTCGGGTTTCCACCGCGGCCTTCCGCGTGACCGGTGGCGCACACTTCGGGCGCTCCAGGTGTCGTGAATCCAGCGGAATGGACCCGTGGGACAGCCCCACGTGTCAGGGAATGCGCAGCCCCCCACTTGTCGGTCGCAAGTGCAATGGCCATCTGGCTCCCCATGGCCTACCGCGTCCATATCCCCGTGGAGCTGTGGAGCACCTTGAAAGCGCTTCCACCCGCACTCGTCGAACGGGTCCACCGCCGCATCGAGGACATCGCCCAGCTGGCCGAGGTGGCTCCTCCCCTCAACCCGCTCTGGTTCAAGCTCGGCGCCACGGACAGGCCCCTGCTGCGCTGCATCGTGGATGGCTACGCGCTCCTCTACGAGGTCGACGAGTCCTGCCGCACCGTCTCCGTGCTCGACGTCGAGCGCGAGGACACCGAGCTGGCTTCCCTCTCCTCGGACCTCCTGGCCGCCAACGGCCGTCACTGACGCGGCTTTCCCCCGTCGCCCGTTGCACCCTCGCCCCCACGGGAGAGGGGATGTGGATTCACCTGGTGCGCAGGACGCCGTACGCCGTCATCGCCCCCCTCGGCGATGATGCCCCGCACCCAGACGGCCCCCCCCGCCATCCCCAGTGCTCGCCGCGCGTCCCTCCCGGACGTAGCCACCGCTTCGCGCTCCTCGCGCCGGGGCGGGAGGACCCTCCGGTGCCGGGCTCGCGCAACGGGTCCGATTGTCGGACCAGTTGAGGACGTGCGCGTCCGGAGCGGGCCGCGCGCAGCGGCAGTGGATCATTCAGAGGTGGACTGGAAAGAGGCGGCGGAGCGGTAGAAGTTTCAGCCCGTCCGTGGTGCTTTTTACAGGCCTCCGAACGGTTGTCTGCACCTGGGAATGAGGGGATGCGCGCCGATAGTGTCCTACAGGCAGGGCACTTCAACCACTTCGCGACGTAGCAGGTGTGCGGACCCTGGTGGAAGGCGACGGCACGAAGCTGGCATGGCTTGGGGGGGCCGTGGAACCCGACTCCCGCCCGAACTGCGCCTGCCACCCTCCGCACCCGGAGCTGGCGGAGTGCCCCACCGTCGTGCGGCCTCCCGAGGCCCGCGTCTCGGCTCAGGTGACCCTGCCGCCCTCGGGCGAGCGGGGCGAGCGGTTCGTGGGCCAGCGCTTCGGCAGCTTCATGGCCCTGCGCGAGCTGGGCCGCGGGGGCATGGGCACGGTGCTGCTCGCCGAGCACGTCCTCATCCCCAAGCGCGTGGCGGTGAAGGTGCTCCACCGCCACCTCGCCGATGAGCCGGAGCTCGTCTCCCGCTTCCTCGCCGAGGCGCGGGCCATGAGCCTCGTGCAGCACGAGAACGTCGTCACCGTGTACGACCTCGACACGCGCGAGGGCCGCCCCTACTTCGTCATGGAGTACCTGGAGGGCCAGAGCCTCGCCGCCTTCGCGCGCGGGCCGCTCGAGCCGGCGCTGGCCGTGGAGCTGCTCGCCCAGGTGTGCGACGCGCTCGGGGCCGCCCATGCCCGCGGCATCGTCCACCGCGACCTCAAGCCCGCCAACGTCTTCCTCGTGCCGGGCCACCACGGGCGCCACCGGGTGAAGCTGCTCGACTTCGGCATCGCCAAGCGGCTCGTCCGGCTGGAGGGGGAGACGCCCACCCGCACCGGCGTGCTCATGGGCACGCCCGAGTTCATGGCCCCCGAGCAGTGTGGCGGCAATGACGTGGACGCGCGCACGGACCTCTACGCGGTGGGGGTGCTCGGCTACCTGCTGCTCACCGGCACCACGCCCTTCAGCGGCAGCAACGCCGCCGAGATTCTGGTGGCCCACCTGCAGCAGGCCCCGCGCCCGCCGCACGAGGTGCGCCCGGGGATTCCGCCCTCGCTGTCCGCGGTGCTGCTGCGCGCGCTGGCCAAGCGGCCCGAGGCGCGTTACGCCACCGCCGCCGAGCTGCGCTCCGCCCTGGAGGCCTCCATCACCCCGGCGCGCACGCCCGCGCCGCTGCCCGCGGCCGGCTTCTTCGCGCGCGTGCCGGTGCATGGCTCGCTGGGCATGCGCGAGTACCCGTGTGAGCGTGTGGGCCGCACCGGCCTCTTCGTGCGCACCGGAGACGAGCCACCTCCCGTCCTCTCGGACGTGTCGCTGTTGCTGCGGCTGCCCGGGGGCGAGCTGCCCTGCACCGGCAAGGTGGTGGGCCACGTGACGGCCGAGCAGGCCCGGGCGTGGAACATGGTGCCGGGCTTCGGCGTGGAGCTGCGCGACGCCACCGCCGCCTTCCAGCAGACCTTCGCCCGGCTGCTCGCGGGGGAGAAGACCCCGGAGCCCACGCCGCCCACCGCGCCCCAGGACGACGCCCGCGCCGAGCCCGTGCTGCGCGAGTTCCGCCAGCGCCTCGCCGGGGACCACTACTCGGTGCTGAACGTGCCCCGGACCGCCGATGCCGACAGCGTGCGCGCCAGCGCCCGTGACTCGCGCAACCGGTTGGAGCCCCTGCTTTCTCTTCCGCTCTCTCCCGGCCAGCGGGCCCTCGTCCAGCGGGCGCTCGGCAAGGTGGCCGAGGCGCTCCTCGTGCTCGGCCACCTGGAGCGGCGCGTGGAGTACGACGCGGAGCTGCGCAACCTGGAGGGGGTGGTGCGCTGCCTGGCCGCCGGCCTCACCGTCACCGCCCTGGAGGCGTGCCGCCGGCGCTTCCTCGCCCGCCACCCGCGGACCGAGGGCCACTCGGTGCTGCACCTGGCTTCCGGGGATGCCTTCCGCTCCGCTGGCCGCCTGCCCGAGGCCCTCGCCGCCTACGAGGCCGCCCTCCGGGTGGATCCGCTCCACCTGGAGGCCCTCAAACGCTGGCACGCCCTCCGGGTGAGGATGCGTGACCATGCGTCCTCCGCGCCCCCCCGTTAGTATGGGCGCGCCCATGGCCTCCGACCCCTCCGACTCCGATGACAAGCTTCCCCTGCAGGGGCGGTTCAACCGCTTCCGCAAGCTGGCCGGCCTCTCGGCGCAGATCAGCGCGGATGTGCTCAAGAATGGAGCGAAGCGGCTCGCGGGGCAGGATCCGGAGTTCCTGACCAAGGCGACGGCCGAGAAGCTCGTCTCCACCCTGGGAGAGCTCAAGGGCGCGGCCATGAAGCTGGGCCAGGCGGTGTCCATGGACACGGAGCTGCTCAGCCCCGAGGTGCGCCAGGTCATCGCCCGCCTGCAGAACGAGGCCCCGCCCATGCCGTGGGAGGTGGTGTCCCGTGTCCTCCGCGAGGAGCTCGGGGACGCCCCGGAGGCGCTCTTCCGCGAGTTCGAACAGAAGCCGCTCGCCGCCGCCTCGCTGGGCCAGGTGCACCGCGCGGTGCTGCACGATGGCCGCAAGGTGGCGGTGAAGGTGCAGTACCCCGGCATCGCCGAGACGCTCACCGGCGACATGGACAACCTGGGCCTGGTGGTGAAGACCGTGTCGAAGGCCTCGCGCCTCACGGACGGCACCGCCTACTTCCAGGAGCTGCGCGAGGAGATGTTGCTGGAGACGGACTACCTGCGCGAGGCCGAGCTGTGCACCGCTTTCGGCCGGGGCGCGGCGCGGCTGCCGGACCTGAAGGTGCCCGAGGTCATCCCCGAGCGCACCACCCGGCGCGTGCTCACGCTGGAGCTGCTCCAGGGCCGTCCGCTCAAGGACTGGGTGGTGTCCGGGCCGTCGGCCGAGGAGCGCTTCCGCGTGGCGCGCCAGCTCATCCTCGCCATCTACGGGCCTTTCTTCCTCAGTGGGGAGCTGCAGGCGGATCCACACCCGGGCAACTTCATGGTGCTGGAGGACGGGCGGCTGGGGGTGCTGGACTTCGGCTCCATCAAGCGCTTCACCCCGCGCTTCGTGGACGCCAACCGGCGCATGTTCCAGCACGCGGTGCGGCTCGAGTCCATGGACGTGATGGGGCTGAGCCGCGAGGTGGGCTTCACCTCGGAGCTGCCGGACGCGGAGGCGGCGCCGCTCATCCAGGAGGTGCTGCACATCGCCGGGCGGCCCATGCGCATCACGCCGTACGACTACGCCACGTGCCAGATTCCGCGGGACATGAAGCTGCACTTCGCACGCAACGCCCCGCGCTTCCTGAAGATCCGCCCGCCCGCCGAGGCGGTGATGTTCTTCCGTTCCACGGGGGGACTGGCGCAGAACCTGAAGCTCATCGGAGCACGGGGCGACTTCCGCGGCGTCTTCCTGGAGGTTGCCTCGTTGCTGTGAGCGGATGCCCCCTCTCCCTTTGGGAGAGGGTCGGGGTGAGGGTCTTCCCGCCCTGGAGTGACTTGACCTCCCCCATGACCGCCCTCTGAACTTCAGGGGGTCACCTGTCAGCCCATGCGGCTGGGGGAGGTGGGGCGTGTCCACGCGTCGTGTTGGTGCGTTCCCTCCGGGGGCGCGGCTGTTTCTGGCCCTGGTCCTGGCCGTGCTCCTCGGCGGGTGCGCCACGGGCCATCCGCGCGCGAGCCTGACGAGCGGCTTCGGGCTCCAATCGAGGCCCGCTTCGCGACTCGCTGTCACCGCCGTGCTTGGAGAGCTGGAGGGTGCCGCGGGCGGCTTCCCCGAGCAGACGGAGGACTTCTTCCAGGTGGTGCAGGAGGCCAGTGGCCTCGGGGAAGAGGCGCGTCACCCGGCGGGTGCGGCGCTCTACGTGGAGCAGGCGCGCCACCTGCTGAGGCAGCTGGCGAAGACGCCGGTGACACAGCGCAGCTTCGCTCCACGCCGGGCGCTGAGCTGGCTGCTGCGCGAGGTGCTCGAGGGGGGCGAGCGCGTGGAGTACGCGGACTTGAAGTGGCGCGCCGAGCGCTTCGTGTGGCTGGTGATGGTGCGTCCGGACGGCTACCTGGTGGCCGCGCTCGATGGCACGCCTCTTCAGCGCCGGGGACCCCTGAAACTGGTGGAAGGAGAGTGGACGGTGGGCCGCCTCGTGGTGGGTGGCTTCTACTTCTCACATGGGGGCGTCTTCTACCCGGTGACCGAGGCCCTGCGGCGCGAGGACAGCGAGCCCCTGGCCGAATTGGGCCTGGGGAGGGACCCGCTCAACGCCGCGCTGGATGGGGCCCAGGAGGCCCTGGCGGAGATGACGCTGGCGCTGGCGCACTCCGTCCTCAACCCCATCCGCACGCTGGAGGACCTGGGGCAGTTGCCCACGACGGTGGCGTACCTGATCGCCACCTCGCCCGAGTACTTCGCGCACTACGGGGCCATGTCGCGGGAAGACCAGATACGCGAGGCGGCGCGCCTGTCCACGCACCTGCTCCTGTTGCTCGGAGGCGCGAGGGCCATGGTGGGGCGCATGGGCGGGCTGGGGGCGGAAGTGTCAGGGTTGTCGCTCACGGCCAGGGGAGAGTTGGTGCTGGGGGAAGCCGTGGTGGCGGGCGCGGCGGGCACGGCGGGCGTGGACCTGAGTGCCTTCTCCATCCTCCACATGGCGGGGAAGGGCCGGGGCGGCAACACCGGGGGCGCGAGCGGCAAGGCGGGGAAGGCGTCCCAGACGGCTCCAGCGCGGAATCCCGGCAGGTGGACGTACAAGAAGCCCACCAATGAGTCCAAGCGCTCCCAGGACTACCAGGAGCAGGTGACGGGGCGGCCCGCGTGGTGGGTGTACATGATTGGGAAGGTGGAGTTCGACGGCATCAAGCTGGGAGAACTGCTGGAGGCCAAGGGCCCCGGCTACTGCTCCTTCTTCGAGGCGGATGGCTCGCCCAAGACCTGGTTCAGGAGGTCTGGCAAGTTCGATCAGATGATGGAGCAAGCCGAGAATCAGTCGAGGATGGCCCAACAGTTGGGAATGCCGCTGAGCTGGCATGTCGCCGATGCCAAGGTGGCGAAGTACCTTCGCAAGGTCTTCAAGGAAAACAACTGGACGAACATCACCGTCCACCACACGCGACCCGTGCAGTAGAAAGGGGCACGCATGCAAGAGGACTACTACGTCGGGGCGTACTGGGGACCGCGACAGGAGACGGCGCTGGAGTGTGCGCGGCGCGCGGAGCTCTTCTTCCACATGCTGGCGCGGTGTGACCCGGCGTTCGCTCAGTGGTACCGGGCGGGCCGTGGTTCACCGCGCGAGCTGCCAGGCTGGCCCGTCCGCCCGGAGATGAAGGAATTGGAGACCCTCCTCCTCAAGGGCAGGCTCCGCACGGACGTTGGCAGGGAGGTCATGGAGGACATGGGCTTTCGTCAGATGGCGTGGAACGCCAAGAAGGAGGCCATCATGCTCCGCTTTATTTGTGGCAAATACTCACCGTGGGGAGGGCCCAATTCGTGTGTGCTCAGCCCTCTTGGGAAGAGCGCCGTCTGGGAGCGATTGGTCCGCTCGCCCGTGCCGGCCGAGGTGCTCACCAGTGTGGCCACGGCGTGGGACCCCGACTACGCCATGGCCAGCTCCTCGCAGATGGTGGATCTCATCGAGAAGCGGAAAGGGGAGGTACGGGTGGGCTGGCTCACGTACCTGTCGCGCCGCCTGGGCCACCTGCCGCCGCTGCCCGCGCCCGTGCGCATCGAACCGGTGGGAACGCTGGGCTGGCTCCTCGTGCTCTCCCCCGAGCCCATGTCGGCGAGCAACCCCGAGCACGTGGCCTTCACCGCCCGCATCCGCGAGCTGCTCGACCGGGCGGGGCTCATCCAACGGCCCCAGCCCGGTCCGCCCGCCTAACGCGCTCCCGCCGCCGGCAGCCGGCTCTTCTTGTAGATGCTGATCAACTTCCTCGCCAACGCCTCGCCCTGGATGCTCTTGCTGATGTAGCCGTCCGCTCCCGAGGCCAGTGCCAGCGAGCGCAGCTTCGACTCGTCCGACGCCGAGTACAGGATGAAGCGCGTGGTGGCCGGCGCCTGGTTGCGCGCCAGTGCCAGCACCTTGTCCCCGCTCAGCGCCGGAATGTTCACATCCAGCAGCACCAGGTCCGGCATCGCGTGGCGCACCAGGTTGGACACCCCCAGCGAGGAACGGTGCGTCCGCACCTCGAAGCCGTAGGCGTGCAACGACCTCTCCAGCAACATCAGCTGATCCACATCATCGTCCACCACGAGGACACGAATCTTGTTCTCGCTCTCGGACATGGGCTCCCCTTGGAGGCTTGGCAAGATGATCTCCAGGATACCGCCTCGGGCTGCCCCTGGGAGGCCCACCCCCCCTCCCGGACGCCACCGAGGCCACAATTCCCCCCTCCTCAGCCCCGCGAGATGTGCAAAGCCGGTAAGTGTTCATGGACTCGAGTCCAGTGACCCGGGCAAAGCCCGGAAGACGGCTCACGCGCGCCGGGACGCCACCCGCGGCAGCCGGACGGTGAACACCGTGCCCTCCTCGCGCGTCGAGCGCACCTCGACGCCTCCCCCGTGCGCGGTGGCGATCTGCTGGACGATGTAGAGCCCCAGCCCCAGGCCCGCCGTGGAGCCGCCGCCGCGCGCCTGCCCCCGGCGGAACGGCTCGAAGAGGCCGGGCAGCACCTCCGCGGGAATGGGCTCGCCCTGGTTGCGCACCTCGAGCCGCACCCGCGCTCCCTCCCCGTGCAGGGCCAGCGTGATGGGCGTGCCCCCGGGGCTGTAGTCCACGGCGTTGCGCAGCAGGTTGCCGAGCAGCTGCGCCAGCCGGTCCTGATCCCACTCGCCCTGCAGGTCTCCCCGGGCCTCCAGCCGCAGCTCGCGCGCCGGGTGCGCCACCTCCAGCTCGCTCACCACCCGGCGGCCCAGCGTGCCCAGGTCGCACGGCGCCGGGGAGATGGGGATGCCGCCGCCCAGCCGCCCGCGCGTCAGGTCCAACAGGTCTCCTATCATCCGCGTCATCTGCTCGGCGTTGAGGGAGATGCGCTGGGCCAGCCGCAGCGCCCGCTCCGGCAGCGTCTCCTGGCGCAGCAGCAGCGTGGCCGACAGGGTGATGATGCTCAGCGGGTTGCGCAGATCATGGCTGACGATGCCGAGGAAGCGCTCGCGGAACTCGGCCGTCTGGCGCAGCTGCTCCTCGAAGCGCTTGATGTCGGTGATGTCCACCACCGCCGCGGCCACCATGCTGGGGGGGCCCTCCCTGTCCTTCACCGGGGCGTAGCTCACCAGGTAGTGGCGGGGGGCTCCTCCCGGGTGGGGGGAGGGAAGGGTGAGCTCCCCGTTGAGCTCCGGCTCGCCGGTCTCCAGGATTCGCCGGTAGATGGGCTCGATGTGGGGGGCGATGTGCGGGATGACCTCCCAGACGGTGCGCCCGAGCGTCTGTTCCACGGGGACGCCGTTGATGGCGGCCAGGGTGGGGTTGATGCGGACGTAACGCATGTCCCTGTCCAGGAAGGACAGGCCCACCGGCGCGGTGGCCAGCAGCGTGTCCAACAACGCCACGGCCTCCTCGCGCTCCTGCGCCAGGGCCCGGCGCAGCGCGATGTCCCGCGCGGAGAACACCGCTCCCGCTGGATTGCCATCGGGCCCACGCAGCGGCCGGGCCGTGACGGAGACGGGCAGCCGCGTGCCATCCGGCCGGTTCAGCCACAGCAGCTCGTCGCGCACCTGCTCGCCCTGGAGCGCGCGGTAGAGCGGCACCCGCTCCAGCGGCAGCGGGCGGCCCTCCTCGTCCGACAGCCCGTACGTCTCCACCCACTCCTCCGGGCCCACCTCCTTCAAGGGCACGCCGTGCTGGCGCTCGGCCTCCGCGTTGAAGAGGCGCAGCACGCCCTGGGCATCCGCCACGATGATGGCATCCCCACTCTGGGTGATGACGCCCTCCAGCAGGGCCCGCTGGCGCTCGGCCTCGGCGTGGGCGGCGCGCTCGCGCTCCAGCAGCGCCGTGCGCTCCTCCTCCGCCTCGCGGCGCTCCTCTTCCCGGCCGAGCTCGGAGTCGGCGACGGCATCCCCCATGGCGAGGTCCAGGCCGCGGTGCAGGACCCGCTGCTCGGAGAGGACGATCACCCCGCCGCTCTCCTCCAGCAACCCGAGGATGCAGTCGCGCACGATGCCGTACTCGCGGACGATCTGCGTGACGTCGTAGCCGAGCGCACGCCGCTGGGCCCGGTGCTCGCGTGCCGTCTGGCGCATCTGGTCGCGAATCGCGGACGGGGACTCGCCGCTGGCGAGGGCGCTCAGCAGCTCGCCCAGCTCGTCGAGCAGCTGCGGGAGTGTATCGCGGATGACGGAGCGCGGCTGATCGTCCACGGGGAAACGGGCGCGCACCTCGCGCTCGAACCGCTGGAGGATGTCCTCCCGCCGCTTGGCGAGGAGGTCGGCCAGTGCACCCATGGCCGTACAGCTAGACACGGTGGCGGCTCGCATGCCAGTGCGGCCACCGTCTTCCTGACGGGCATTGAGCAGGGGTCCGGGGCGCGCGGGGTTGGGCACATGGCGCACCTTCTCGAGGATGGCTTCGCGCTCGCTGTCCCGGGTCTGACGTGAGGCCATGACGTGTGGCGTAGCCCAGCCCAGGGGGGCGGGCAAGGACGCGAGGGGCCGGGACAAGCGCGGCCTCGTTCATGGGTACAATTCACTTTCCCCGCACTCCTGAGGACAGTGAATGGCAAATGTCCTTCTCCATTCACATCGACCAGCCCCTGGCTCCCCTGCTGGAGGAGTTGCCCCCGCCAGTCCGCGTCTCCCTCGAGGCCCACCTCCAGCGCATCGCCGAAACCGCTGAGTTCCTGCTTCCGGAGGACCCTCGCTGGGAAGACATGGTCCAGCCGGACGGAGACGGCCTGCGCACCTACGTGGCGGGCTGCTGCGTCCGCCTCCACCTGCTCCCGCGCCGCCGCGAGCTGGTGGTGGAGCAGATCGGCCGCGTCCGCATCCGCCTTCCCGACTCCCTGGCGCTCGCCCGGTAGGTCCACCTCCCCGCGAGCGGGCGGGTCGTATCCGGTTCCCTGCGCCCATCTGACGCCTGGAAGACAGAGTGGCGGGACAGGCTCACTCCAAAGCTGCACGCCCGGTCCTAGAATCCCCTGCGAGCGCAGCGGGTTCAGTAAGGGGTCGGGACGTGAGGAGTCACCTATGACTGGACGGATTCGAATCGGCATCCTGGAGGACCAGCAGGTCTTCCGCGAGAGTCTGATCGCGCTCTTCCAAGGCGCTGGCATGGACGTGGTGGCCCAGAGCCGGGAGGCCGAGGGCTTCCTCGCCCAGGTGCGGGAGGCGAAGCCGGACGTGGTGGTGGTGGACATCCGGCTCGAGCGCCCGGACAGCCATGAGGTCGGCGACGGCGTGAAGGTGGTGGAGGCGCTGCGCGAGCAGCTGCCGCGGACGCGCGCGCTGGTGCTGTCCTCCTACCGGGAGCTGCCGGTGATGGAGCGCTGCTTCCAGGCCGGGGCCGCCGGCTTCCTGTGCAAGCTCACCGTGACGAGCGCCGAGCTGGTGGCCGCCGTGGAGCAGGTCTCCCGGGGCGAGTGGGTGGTGCCCGCGGACTTCATGAGCCCGGTGCAGTCCGCCGCGAGCACCGAGCGCGCCGCCACGCCGTTGGACAGGCTCACGCTGCGGGAGCGCGAGGTGCTGAGCCTGGTGGCTTCCGGCGCGGACAACCTGCAGATCTCCGCCCGGCTGGGCATCACCGAGCGCACGGTGAAGGCGCACGTGTCCAACCTCTACCGAAAGTTGGGCGTGCAGAACCGGGTGGAGATGGCGATGATGGCCTACCAGACGGGCCTGTCCACGCCGGCGGACGCGCAGCACCACCCGTAGCGCGGCGGGACTCCCTGTACGCAAGTCCCCTGTACCGCGGCACACTTTCCGCCAGGGCCCCGCGGACGCATGCTCGAGGGTGGCACGGTACCTCCCTCTGTCCGTGCCACGGGTTGTCCAAGGTCCCCCAGGCCGGGGCAGGGCCGTCCCACTCTGCCCCGGCCGTTTTTTCTCAGGCGGGGACGGTCTGGTCCTTGTCGCGGAACGCGGTGAGCCGTTGGATGAGCTCCGCGCCCTGGACGCTCTTGGACAGGTAGCCATCCGCCCCGGAAGCGCGCGCGAGCGAGCGCAGCCTGGACTCGTCCGAAGCCGAGTAGAGGATGAACTTGGTGGTGCGGGGCGCGTAGCGGCGCGCCAGGCTCACCACCTGGTCGCCCTTGAGCGCGGGGAAGTTCACGTCCAGCAGCACCAGGTCCGGCTCGCTGTTGCGCACGAGGTTGGACACGCCCAGCGCCGAGTGGTGCGTCTGCACCTCGAAGTGCGGCGACAGGGTGCGGCGGACGAGCTCCAGCAGGTCCGGGTCATCGTCCACGACGAGGACGCGGACCTTGGGGGGGACGGCTCCATCAACCATGACTTCTCCCGAGATGCTTGCGAATGGTCTCGAGCAGCTGGTCGCGATCGAGAGGCTTGGTGAGGTACCCGTTGCAACCGGCGGCCGAGGCCTTCTCCTGGTACTCGCGCCCGGCGTGGGCGGTGACGGCGATGACGGGGATGGAGGCCACGTTGGGCAGCTGGCGCAGGCGGCGGGTGGCCTCCCACCCGTCCAGCCGGGGCAGGGACAGGTCCATGAGGACGAGGTCCGGCGTCTCCTTGGCGGCGCGCTCCACGCCCAGCTCCCCGTCCTCGGCCTCCAGCACCTCGAAGAGGCCGCCGAGGTAGCGCCGGACGATGTCGCGGTTCTGCGGGTTGTCCTCGACGTAGAGGATGCGCGGCAGGCGGCCGGCGCGCTGGGCGCTGTGCTTGAGGAGCAGGCCCTTGGCCTGGCCGATGACCTCCTCCAGCGCATGGCCGCCCTTCTGGACGAAGCCGGCGAAGCCGTCGCGCAGCACGGCCTGCTCCTCGCTGGAGAGCGTCTTGCCGGTGAGCACCACCACCGGGACGTGGAGCTTCTCGGCGCGCAGGCGGTGCAGCACCTCGAAGCCGTCCAGGTTGGGCATCATCAAGTCGAGCACCACCAGGGTGGGCGGGGAGACGCGGGCCTTGAGCAGGGCGTCCTCGCCGTTGTGGGCCTCGTTGGTGGAGAAGCCCGCGCGGCGCAGGGAGCGGCTGACGAGCTCACGGGTGGAGGCATCGTCGTCCACCACCAGCACCTCGCCCGCGCTGGTGGCCCCGCCGATGTTGCGGCGCACCACGTCCACCAGGTGCTCGGGCTCCACGGGCTTGATGAGGTACTCGCACGCGCCCAGGGAGAAGCCGCGCGCGCGCTGCTCCTCCACGGAGATGATGATGACGGGGATGCGCGCCAGGTCCTGCTCGCCCTTGAGGGTGGACAGCACGCTCCAGCCGTCCAGGCGCGGCAGGTAGATGTCCAGCACGATGGCGTGCGGGCGCAGCTCCCGCGCCTTCTTGAGCGCCTCCAGCCCGTCCGACGCCGTCACCACGGTGAAGCCCGCGGGCCCGAGCTGGCCGGCCACCAGGTGCTGCACGAGCGGATCATCATCCACCACCAGCACGGTGCCACCCTGCACCCGGTGCGCGTGCTCGCCCCCCACGTCCCGCGGGGCCACCGGCTTGTCCAGCTCGCGCGAGGTGCCCAGCGCATCCCCCTCGAGGATGCCGGTGAGCCGCACCGTGAAGGTGGTGCCGCGGCCCAGGGTGCTCGTCACCTCCACGCCGCCGCCGAGCACCTTGCTCAGCTCCTTGACGATGGCCAGCCCCAGCCCGGTGCCGCCCACCGTGCGCGTGGTGGAGCCGTCCACCTGGCGGAACTTCTCGAAGATGAAGGGCAGCTGGTCCCCGGGGATGCCGATGCCCGTGTCCTCGACGATGAAGACGGCCTCGTTGCCCTCCGCGCGCGCGGTGAGCGACACCTCGCCGGACTCGGTGAACTTGGCCGCGTTGGACAGCAGGTTGAGCAGGATTTGACGCAGCTTCAGCGCGTCCGTGCGCACGTACGCCACGCGCTCGTCGATGTCCGTGCGCAGCTCCACGTCCTTGCCCTTGAGGTACTCCTTCACCGTGGCCGTGCACTCCTCGGCCAGCTCCTGCATGTCCACCCGCTCCACCACGACTTCCACCCGGCCCGCCTCGATTTTCGACAGGTCGAGGATGTCGTTGATGAGCGCCAGCAGCGTCTGCGCGTTCTTCTTCACCACGTTGAGGTCGCGCCGGCCGTGGGGCGTGAGCCGGCTGCCCTCCTCGCGCATGAGCAGGTCGCAGTAGCCGATGATGCCGTTGAGCGGCGTGCGGATCTCGTGGCTGAAGTTGGCGAGGAACTCGCTCTTGAGGCGGGCGGCGGCCTCGGCCTCGCGGGCGCGCTCCTCCTCGTTGCGCTTGGCCAGGGACAGCTCCGTGGCCAGCCGGTCCAGGTCCTCGTTCTGCTGACGGATGATCTCCATCTGCAGGGCGCGCTGCTGGTAGCTGGCCAGCGTGCGCGCGGACACGGCGCGGCTCTTCTTGAGCTCCTCCAGGTTCTCCGCCAGGCGCTTGTTGGACTCCTCCAGCTCGGCCTTGGAGCGGCGCAGATCCTCCTCGGAGGCCTTGCGCTCGGTGACGTCCTCGGTGATGCCCAGCACGTAGCGGGCCTCGCCGTTGTCATCCAGCAGCGGCAGCTTGCGCGTGGCGTAGATGCGGTCCACCCCGTTGGTGCGCGCCACCTCCTCGAAGGCCTTGAGCCGCTTCGTCTCGAGGATTTCCGTGTCGATGGCCACGAAGGAGTCGGCCTGCTCCCGCGGGAAGTAGTCGTGGTCCAGCTTGCCGAGCAGCCACTGCTTGGTGACGCCGAAGGCATCGGCGAACGTCTTGTTGACCACCTGGAGCCGGCGCTCCTCGGCGTCCTTCACGAAGAGGACGAAGGGGAGGCTGTCCACAATCCGCTCCAGCAGCCAGCGCGAGCGCTCCTGCTTCGTCTCGGCCTCCTGGTGCTGGCGGCGCTCGACGGCGCGCCGGAGCTCGCGGCGGATGATGGGCACGAGCACCGCCATGTGCTCCGGGTCGATGTAGCTGCTGGCGCCGGCCGCCTCCATGGCCTCGCTCATCTCCGCGTCGTCCCACTTGGAGGGGATGACGAGGAAGGGCAGCTGGGGTGCCTTCTGGCGCAGCAGGGGCGCGGCCTCGCGGAAGTCCAGCCCCGGCAGCTCCGCGCCGCACACGGCCAGCTCCCAGGGCGAGTCCAGGGCCCTGGCCAGCTCCTCGCGCGAGGACACGCGCCGCGCGGTCACCTTCAGCTCCGCGCGCCGCAGCCGCTCCAGCACGCGGGCGCACTCCCCCTCACCGCCCACCAGGAGCAGCCGGGGCGTCTCACTTCCGGGCACCGCCGGAGCTGGAGCGCTCATGTGTCAGTTTCCCCCGAACGCCAGGACCGTCAGCGTCGTGTTGATGTGGAACCCCGAGTAGATCTCGAAGTGCACATTCATTCCAGCCGCCGCCGGTGCGTGGCGCAAGGTCTCGGCCAACTGGGGGACAGTGCCGGTCGCGCCAGCGTACCACATGCGCCCACTGCAATGGAAAAGCAGGGAGGCCTGGGGGTTGGAGACGCGGCGGGGGAGCTCCTCCTGGAAGAAGGCACGGGTGAGGCCGGCCATGTCTCCCATCTTCATCAGCTCCAGCTCGGTGCCCTCCTCCAGGAGGTTGGCGAAGAGGATGGAGCCGTCGGGCAGGGGCTTCCACGGGGAGCGGATGAAGTACTCGCGGCCCACCTTGAGGGCGGTGGGGTGGACGGCGAAGCCCCGGGGCTTGCCGAACTCCAGCTCGTCCACGGGGACACCCAGGAGGTCCGCGTAGCGCTCGGCCGCCGGCTTGCCGTCGATCTCCAGGGCGCGGGTGGCGCTGTCATCCACGCGGGTGATGGTGAGGCGCTCACCGGTGGGCAGGTACCAGTGCGAGCGCAGGGCGGCCCAGGGCGCGCTCGTCTTGAAGAGGGCCACTAGCACGGCGTCCGTGGCCACCTCGCCGTCCACGTGGAGCAGGGCGGACTGCTTCGTGGGGTCCTGCTCATGGTCCGCGGCGCCTCCACCCACCAGCACCAGCGTCTGGTTCTTCTCGAGGATGCCGAGCAGCAGCTCCTCTTTCTTGTAGCGGAAGCCGTCGTCGATCACGAGGCCCACGTACTGGCGCGGGTCGATGTCCTGCTGGCGCACGCCCAGGTCCTGCGCGGCGCGTTTGATGGCGGTGGCGCCCGCGCCCACGGCGTCCACGGACAGGCCGGTGCCCAGGCCCAGGCCCACCTCGAAGTCACCGGAGAGCGCGCCCAGCACCACGCTGCCCGAGTGGATGCCCTGGTTGTCCAGCTCGCCCGCGGTGGTGGCGCCCACCAGCCGCGTGCCCTGGGGCAGCCGCTCGCGCACGGCGCGGTTGAGGGCCAACTGGTCTCTCTCCCGCGAGGCGAACAGGGTGACGAGCTTCGGGGTGTCTCCCTGCAATTGCCTGAGCAGGTCCTCCGCGGCGGCGACGGGCTCGGACCGCGTGGTACGGGCCGTCTGCATCTTCACTCGAGCCAAGGAGGACCTCCGGAGGTGGGGGGGCCGCGGCGTTAGAAGCCGCTCCCCGGGTGGGTTTTATGGCAGGCGCCGGTGCACTGCTGGAAGGACTCGCGTCCGCCGCCGACGTACATGCTCTCGATGGGGCCGAACTTCTCCACGTGCGAGTCGGGGTAGCTCTTGTGGCACGAGAGGCAGGCGGCCTTGCTGGTGCGCTGCGTGCTCTCCGGCGTCAGGTGGCAGGTGGCGCACTGCTGCTTGGGTGCGTCGAAGCGGTCCGAGCGCGAGTGGAGGAAGTGGGTGCGCACCACGATGGGGCCCTCCAGCTCGAAGCCCAGCGGGGCGTGGCAGGCGGCGCACGCGGCGCGGTTCTCGTTGCCGTGCAGCACCTGGGAGAACTCACCGCCCTCGGCGTGGCACGTCTTGCAGGAGCCCGTGGTCAGCTTCGCCTGGGTGCGCTCGGGGCTGCCCACCTGGATTTCGATGGTGCGGCTGGCGGGCACGTCCTCGCCCAGGTAGACGCGGCGGCCCTTCACCGTCACCAGGTAGGTGCCGGGCTCGGCGTTGGCCGGAATCTGGTACGTCCACGAGGTGCTCACCGCCGCGTCCCAGCCGTGCGTCTCCGGGAAGAAGGCCCCGCCGAAGAGCTTGTTGGACGGCGGGAAGGTCTGGAACTGGGCGTAGACGCCGTCGCGCTCGAAGGTGGCGATGGTCTGCACGTCATCCGGGCCGAGGAACGCGTCCAGCTCCACGATGCTGCGGATGGGCTGGATGCGCTGGGCGGGCCCGATGATCTGCGTCATCAGCATGCGCTCCCGGTGCTTGCGGCGGTAGTACGTCGTGGAGGGATCGATGAAGGCGAAGGCCCGGTAGTACTGGATGCCCGGCTCATTCTGCCCGAAAGTCACCTCGTTGTAGGAGGGCAGGTGGCCCTCCGGGTGGAGGCGCTTGCCGGCGCCGTCGCGCAGCGCCAGCTGGAAGGTGATGGCCGAGCCGGGCGCATACGTGCCATCCGCGCGCGCCGGGGTGACGGCCTTCACGTCGATGGAGAAGCCATAGGAGTACGTGGGCTGGGCCACCTGCTCCACGGGGATGGTGTACGGGGAGCCGGGGCGCAGCGACCAGCCCAGCCGCAGGGCCCGGGTGTCCGGCGAGAGCGTGAAGGTGGCGGCGCCGCTGCGGGCGTTGCGCACCTCGACGAGCGCCTCCTCGGAGAAGCTCTTCGCGCCGGTGCAGTCCGTACCGGTGCGGCAGTCGTACGCCCACTGGATGGCGCGCAGCCGGCGGATGAAGAAGTCGTCGTTGCTCTTGAACCGGTCATCCTTGCCGATGTTCAGGCGGATGGCCTTGCCGGTGGGGCGGCCCGCCGCGTCCACGGGCTGCACGGTGAAGACGCTCGGCTGCTCCATCCACTGCGCGTCCCGATAGAAGCGGCGGCGGGTGAAGGTGCCGTCCGGGTTGGGCAGGGGGATGGGCTCCTCGTCCGCCAGCCGCACGCCCTGCCAGGGCAGCTGCGCGAAGTCCCCCGCGCGCCGCAGGCCGTCCACGCCCTCGTCCCGCGAGGCGGTGATGGCGGCGCGCAGATCGATCTGGTTGATGAAGAAGCTCTGCCCGGCCTTCACCTTGAGCGGGATGCCCGTGCCTCCATCCACCTCGAGCGCCAGTCCGACGGGCGCGGCGGCCGGAGCCGGGCGCGCCTCCGCGGCCTCGGTGAGCGCCTGGTTCAGGCTCATGGGCGCCGCCGTGGGGGTCTCCTGCTCCGCGCAGCCTCCGGCGAGCAGCGCGAGCGCCATGAACCACAGCCCCTTGCCACGGCCCTGACTGCGGACACACGACTGCGACGGCACGTAGAGTGCTCCCATTCCGCTCATGGCGGCCCCTCCTCTTGGCGCTTGGGCTTCGGGCGATGGCACACCCGGCCCGGGTTCTCGACACCGGCCTCCGCTCCCTACCTGTGAGGTGGGCGGCCGGTGCTGTCTCGGCTGCTCCCCGTTGGCCAGGGAACAACTCGATTTGAGCCTCGACAGAATAAAGTGATTCGGCCTGGAATTTCAACTTCTATGGGAATTATTCAGTTTCCCACGAAGTCCGTTTTTGGGGGTTTCTGTGAGGTGTTGTGGGTGACGTGTGTGGTTGGGTGAGAGGATGCGTCGCGTCACCCATGGCCATCAGGACGGGGAGTGGGAGGAGGGCAGCTCGACGGTGAAGGTGGCGCCGCTGCCCGGGAGGCTGGAGACGTGGATGGTGCCGCCGTGGGCCTCGACGAGCTGGTGGACGATGTAGAGGCCGAGTCCGGTGCCGGGCCGTCCGGTGGCGCCCAGGCGCTCGAAGCGGCCGAAGAGGCGGCCCTGGGCGTCCGCGGGCAGGCCCACGCCATGGTCCTTCACGGCGAGCCGGACGCGGTCTCCGTCGGCGCGCACGTGCACCTCGACGGGTTGGCCCTGGCCGAACTTGAGGGCGTTGCTGAGCAGGTTGGTGGCCACGCGGTCCAGGCGTTGGCGGTCCCACCGGCCTCGCACGGGGCCGGGCGCGTGCACCACCAGGGTGCTGCCCGCGGCGGTGGCCTGGTCGGAGAAACGCTCGGCCACCTCCCGGGCGAGGGCGGCCAGGTCCAGCTCCTCGAGCTCCAGGGTGAGCCGGCCGGCGGACAGGCGCGAGAGGTCCAGCAGATCATGCACCATCAGGCCCATGCGGCGCGCCTCGCGCTCGACGAGGGCGAGCCCCTCCTGGGCGCGGGGATTCTCGCGCGTCTGGGTGCGCAGCCGCTGCAGGCGCAGCTGGAGCGCGAGCAGGGGATTGCCCAGGTCATGCGCGGCCACGCCCACCAGCTCGAGCGCCGCCTGCACCTCGGCGCGCAGGCGCGCGTTCTCCCGGGCCAGCGCGTCCAACGCGGACTCCGGCCCGGAGGCGTCCGGTTCCTCGGGGTGGAACGTCTGGCGCAGCGTCCAGCCGAGGGCACACCCCACGGCCAGCCCCACGAAGCCCGTGGCCATCACCAGCACGCGCAGGCCGCCCGCCTCCCCGCCTCGGAGGGGCAGGGGCCCCGGGGCCAGGAGCAGGTAGCCCACCAGGAGCAGGGCGAAGGCGAACAGGTTCACGCCCGCGCGCAGCGCGGCCGTTGGATGATGCGGCGGCATGTGGCTCTCCCCCCCAGCGGCCCTGGACTCCAGGCGCGCAGGTCCGCGGCACCTTGCCTGGAGTGGGGGGGTGGAGGAATCGCCCGGATGGGCAGGGTGCTGTCGAATGGATGACAGCGGCATCGCCCCGGGGTACGAGGCCGGTCCTGAATTCGAGGGGTTCGCGGGATGGCCGAGGGGGCGGGCCGGGGTTATGAGCGAACCCCCTTTCCACGTTGAGGGTCCGTTTCCGACCATGTCCTTCGTTCCTGGCAACAAGGTCCGCTATCTCCCCCAGCCCGAGTGGGGCGTGGGGCATCTCCTGGAGCTTCAGGATGAGGGCGCCAAGGCGCTCGTCCTCTTTCCCGCCCGGACGGGGGAGCCGGTGCTGGTGTCCACCAAGGGCGGGGCGCTGGTGCACCACCCGCTGACGAAGGGCGAGCCCGTGCAGACGGCCAAGGGCCGGCGCGCCACGGTGCTGGGCGAGGAGGAGGGCGGACGGGGCCTGCGCCGGTACGTCCTGCGCTACACGGACACGGGCGAGGAGGACGAGCTGCCCGAGTCCGAGGTGCACGCGCTCGCGCCGCGCTCGGATCTGCTGTCCACGCTGCGCGAGGGGCGGGTGGGGGACTCGCGCGCCTTCACGCTGCGCAAGCAGGCGCTGGTGATGGATGACGAGCGGCGGTGTGACGCGCTGGGCGCGCTGCTGGCCAGCCGGGTGATGGTGAAGCCGCACCAGGTGGGCGTGGTGCAGCGCGTGCTGAGCGCACGCCGGCCGCGCTTCGTGCTCGCCGACGAGGTGGGCCTCGGCAAGACGATTGAAGCGGGCATGGTGTTCAGCGCGCTGCGGCTGTCGGGCCTGGCGCGTCGCGTGCTGGTGGTGGCGCCGAGCCACCTGACGGTGCAGTGGCTGGTGGAGCTCTTCCACAAGTTCAACCAGCTCTTCACGCTGATGGACTCGGAGCGCTACGCGCAGTCGCTGAAGGAGATGCCGGGGGTGTCGCCGTGGGCGCGCTTCCCGCTGGTGGTGACGAGCCTGGAGATGCTGGCGCGCGGCGAGGAGCACCGTCGGTCGGTGGCGGGCGAGGACGCCTTCTGGGACCTGGTCATCATCGACGAGGCGCACCACTTGAAGGGCGAGAAGGCCTTCGAGGCGGCCGAGGCGCTGGCGGGCAACAGCTGGGGCCTGCTGCTGCTGACGGCCACGCCCATGCAGTTGGACCCGGCCGAGTACCACGGGCTGCTGACGCTCATCGACGCGAGCACGGCGCCCACGGTGGAGGGCTTCGAGCAGCGGCTGGCGCGGCAGGAGGAGCTGAGCGCGGCGGTGCGCGGGCTGCTGGAGGGCAAGGACGCGGCGGGGGCGGTGAAGGCCCTGGCGGCGCGCTTCCCGGACGACGCGAAGCTGAAGTCGCTGAAGGAGCGGGACGCGCTCCTGCAGCACCTGGCGGAGACGTACAGCCTGTCGGACCGGCTGGTGCGCAACCGGCGCGCGGTGGTGGGCGGCTTCTCCACGCGGCGCCTGCACCGGCACCCGGTGAAGCTGTCGGCCGAGGAGCTGAAGACGCGGGACGCGGCGCTGGCGGCGCTGGCGGAGAGCAACCTGCGGGGGGCGCCGCTGGGCAACCTGCTGCGCCGGCTGGAGTCGAGCCCCGCTGCGTTCGGCGAGGCCCTGCGCACGAACAAGGCGCTGGCGGGCGTGGCGGGGAGCCTGAAGCTGCCCACGCGCGACGCGAAGTTCGGCGCCTTCCTGGAGGTGCTGCGCGGCCGCATCTGGGGCGCGGAGCCGAACGCGAAGGTACTGGTGTTCACGGAGAGCCGGGACACGCTGGAGGCGTTGCGCACGGAGCTGGGGCGCGAGGGCGTGGAGGCGCTGGCCTACCATGGAGACCTTCCCATGGTGGAGCGGGACCGGCAGGTGGCGCGCTTCCGCGACCCCGAGGGCCCCAAGGTGCTCTTGTGCACGGAGGTGGGCGGCGAGGGCCGCAACTTCCAGTTCGCGCACCACCTGGTGCACTACGATTTGCCGTGGAGCCCGTCCACGGTGGAGCAGCGCATTGGGCGCCTGGACCGTATCGGGCAGAACCACCCGGTGGAGATCCACGTGTTCGATCCGGCGGGGACGCTGGCGTCGGACGTGCTGATGCTGCTGGCGGACGCGGTGGGCGTGTTCGGCGAGACGGTGGGAGGCCTGGACGCGGTGCTGGAGGAGGTGGAGGAGCGGCTGACGGAGATGGCGCTGCTGCCGCGCGAGTCGCGGGTGGCGTACGCCTCGGAGCTGAAGGAGCGGGTGGAGAAGGCGCGGGCGCAGGTGAAGCGCGCGTATGACCCGCTGCTGGACATCCGCTCGTTCGACAAGGACGCGGTGGCGCGGCTGGTGACGCGGGCGCAGGAGCGCATCGGGGTGGAGGCCGACGAGGAGGAGGAGCAGAGCCTCGAGGAGGGCCTGTGGAGCGTGGCGAGAGACCTCGATGAGAAGCTCGAGGAGACGGTGACGGAGCTGGCGCGGCGGGTGGGCATTGGCGTGGACACGGACGAGCAGGTGGATGCGTTCCAGTGCGCGTTCCAGTTCGGCCATGCGCTGAAGGTGGAGGGCCTGCCGGGAATCGACATCAACGAGGACCGGACGGTGCTGGGCACCTTCTGGCGGGACACGGCGGTGGAGGCGGAGGAACTGGAGTACTTCGCGACGGGCCACTCGATCGTGGAGGCGCTGTTCGGCTTCCTGAGGGACGGGCCGTACGGGCGCAGCGGGGCGCGCTTCATCGAGAAGCGGGGGCCGCTGAAGGCGAAGGGGGTGGAGCTGCTCTACCACGTGCAGATGCCGGAGCCGGAGGACACGTCACCGGGAGCGCGGGTGCCGAGCCGGCAGATTGCCCGCTTCCTGGAGCGCACGCTGGTGCACGTGGCGGTAGTGGAGGGCCCCACGGGCCCGAAGGCGGACACGACGGTGCTGGCGGCGCTGGAGGCCGAGGGCAAGGGGCTGAAGGGCGACGAGTGGCTGCGCATCTTCCCGGGCTTCGGAGCGTTCGTGGAGCAGGGCATCCCGGTGGCGCAGAAGGCGGCCGAGGCGGAGATGGCGAAGCTTCAGACGCGGGCGCGCAAGGCGATCGAAGCCGAGCGGGACGGGGCGCTGGAGCGGATGAAGCTGTCGCTGACGCACCAGGGGCTGGAGGCCGAGGCGGTGGAGGCCCAGCTGTCGGCGGAGCGCACGCACTACGAGCGGTTGCTGACGGCCCTGGCGGGCGCGAAGGTGGTGCTCGACTCGGCCTGCGGCTTCGTCATCAACCGCTGAGCTCGAGGCAGGGGCGGAGGTCGTGCTCGCGCCTGTGCTCACGCACAGTTCGAGCAGGACTGCCGCCCCTGTTTGCGTCCGCCGCGCTTGCCCCCGCGGAGGCCCTTCACCAGCTTCATCAGCCCGTTCGCGACGTCGCTCATGGGCGGCATGGGAAAGCCGCCGATGAGCACGTTCGGCTGTCCCGTCACGAGGGCTCCGATGCCTGGGATGAGCCCCGGGTCCTTTCCAACCAGCATGGACATGGCCATGGCGGCGGCATCGGCGGCGAGCTGGGCCGCGGCCATTCCCGCCGCCAACGCCTGCCCGGACGCCGCGGCGGCGTTCGCGGCCGCGGCGTCAGCGGAATCCGAGGGCGCGGCACTCGAGGCCGCTGCATCCATGAGGTTGGTGGCCACACTCAACGCTCCCGCGGCCATTCCCGCTCCCACCATCACTTTCGCCAGCTTGGACATCGGGCCCGCCGAGGGCGTGCAATGCTTGGTGATGTCTCCCATGCGGGCGGCCCGCGACCCGCCGATGAACACCTTGCTCGAGCCGGTGTAGATCTCCAGCGGTGGAGTGAAGGTGCCGCAGGTGACGGAGATGCCTACGTCTCCAGCGCGCGCGGCTGGCAGGCCGTTGATGAGCACGGAGACACATCCGCTGAGCAGCACGGTACCAATGCTTGGCAGTGGAATGGGCGGGGCCGGAGGGATGAGGCTGGGGGGATGGGCGTGGGGGTGCGGCATCCCCACATGCAGGGCCGTGAGCGTGGCCGCGGGCAACGCGGGCAGCATGGCCGACACGGTGTTAGTGGCCAGCGCGAAGCCCGTGTTGAGCAACTCCACTGGGGCGCCAATGACTCCGAGCACGCCGGACAGCGCCTGGGAGATCTGCCCCACTGCGCCCTGATGAGCGGGGGGCGCGTTCTGGAAGGGCGCGGCCGTGCGATTGACCACCGCCGCGAACGAGTCGAGCACGACGTTCTCGCCCGTGGGCTGCAGCAGCGGCTTGGGCGCACTGGGGGGGTGCTGGGCCTGTCGCACCGCCTGGTGGGCCGTCGTCGAGCCTGGAGTCATCGTGCCTCCTCGCGTGAGGACAGGGTTCGCAGCTCCGTCAGACACTGCTGCCGCTCCTGCCGCATGCCTGCATTCTCGTAGAGCCGGGCCATGTGCTCCAGCACAGAACGCAGCCGCTCCGGATACCCGACGCTTCGACACAGCGTCGCCGTGTCCCTCCAGGCCCGCAGTGCTCCTCCCGTGTTCGTCCGGCCCTCCCGGGCGCGTCCCAGCTTCTCCAGCGCGTCCGCCTTGGCGTGGGCGTTGAGCGCCTTGGCGGCCACTTGGTCCGTGATGTCGAAGTAGCCCTCGGCGTCCGGGTACTGCTTCAACTCCAGGCAGACGTCACCCGCAGCCATGGCGAGATTGAGGAGCACGGGCAGCGCCTTCGTCTGGATGGCCAGCGCGAGCCCCTGCTGGTAGCGCTCCAGGGCCTTCTCGGGTTTGCCAAGCTGCCGCAGCACATCCCCCGCCCCCTGCAGGCAGAGCGCCTGCATCTCCTTGGCGCCATGCTCCGCGTAGTAGTCGTGCAGCAGGCCGTACTTCTCCAGGGCCTGCGGGTAGCGCCGGTGGGCGTAGTCCAGCGCCGCGAGCTGGACGAGCGCCTGCATCCGTTGCGCGACGGGCCTGCTCTCGTCCACGGCATCCTGGGCAAGTCCATCCGTGAGCGCTCCGGTGCTGAAGTCCACCTCGTAGAGGAGCACTCCCGGTGCCTTCAGCTTGTTCAATGTGGGCCCCAGGAAGGGCTCCGCCCGGTCATCCCGGACGATGATGCGCAGCGAGCGCATCCACGGCTCGTAGCCCTTGAGGGGCAGCAGCTGGCTGACGAGCTGCGCGAAGCCGGCGCGATCCTTCAGTTTCGGCGGCAGCAGGCACCAGACGAGCCGGTGGTCCTCCTCGGCTGGCATCAGCGAACGGATGTGGATCATCGCGGACCGGAGCCGCTCGGCGGGGGGAAGCCGCGTGTCCTGGCCTTGTGCTGGCAGAGGCGCCCAGCGAGGCTCTCCCTTCGCCTTGCGTGCGGTATTGGCTACTTCGATCTGGGCCGCGACGCCCGCATTCACCGCCGTCGCGTACTGTGCCACCGGACCTGCTTCCTGGTTGCACACCAGGAAGAGGTCCGCGTCCATCTCCTCGTCGAGTCCCTGGAGCGTCTTCAGCACCCAGGCCATCTCGTCATCGTGGGCGCTCACCACGAGGATGAGGAAGTCGCGCTGGTCAACGAAGTTGCGCAGGGTTTCCTGCAACTCTTGGAGTTTGCGTTGCATGATGGGAGCAATTGCGGAATGTAGTGTTGGCGGGGAAGGACGTCAAAAGCGGATGATCTACCTGGACCACGTTTCCGCAACACCTGTGAGGACTACCTGTGCTGCTCGCACGCGGCTCTCCGCTGGGCGCCGAGTGGCACGGTGGCGTTGGGTCACGCACTCCGCTTCGCGTTGTCGCACACGCGGGGCCCAAGCTTCTCCAGCCGCCTGGAGCACTCGGCCCTCCGGGGACCTGTCGAGGAGGTAGCCCGGCAGGGCTGCGAGGTGCGGTGGCTGCCGTTGCCGGCGGGAGAGCTAGAGGTGTCACGGGCGGTGGCGCTCCTTGAGGGAGCGGAGGTGGTGGCGCTCTCCGCGACGAATCACGAGCTGGGCACGGCGCCGGGCCTCGCGCCACTGCTGGCTTTCGTGCCCAGGGCTTGTTGGGTGATGGACGCGGTGCAGGCAATGGGCTTGCTCCGGTTACGTGAAGCTCAGCAAGAGACCCGTCCCCTCTTCTTTGGCGCTTGGTGCTAGCTTCCCGACGTCATGTTTTCTTCCAGCCCCAAGTTCCTGCATCAGTTCCGGGAGCAACCGGGAACATCCAACCGCGTCCTGCTGCGGAGCTTCGAGGGGCACACCGAGCGCGTGGAAGCACTCGCCGTGCACCCGGATGGCCGCCATGCCGTCTCCGCGAGCCTGGATGGGTCACTGCGTCTCTGGGAACTCGGGACGGGGCAGTGTCTGCGCGTATTCTCTGAGCACACACGCGGCGTGAAAGACGCCGCGCTGCTCACGGACGGGACGCGCATGGTGTCCGCCGGGCGCGATGGGGACCTCAGACTGTGGAGTCTTGAGACGGGTGCATGCCTCTGGGTGCTTGAGTCCAGCTGGCCTGAGTTGAGAGGCGTGCGACTCCATCCGGACGGGGAGCGCTTCCTGCTCTGGGGATACGACGAGCGGGTGGAGCTGGGCTCGCTCGAGACAGGCGCCACGCTCCAGACCTTCCGTCGCCAACAGGCCCCAGTCAGCGCGGCGGCGATTTCCCCCAACGGACAACACCTCATCACCTGGGGCTACGACGACACGGTCCAGGTGCTCTCACTCGAGCAGGGCGAGCTCCTGGCCACTTTCGATGGTCCGGGCTCCGAGGTCATCTCGGCCGTGCTCCACCCCCATGGGCATCAGGCGCTGGCCTCGTGTTCTGACGGCGCGCTGCGCATCCTTGATCTCCAGACCGGGACATGGCGTGTGCTGGGGCTTCATGCGTACCCCGCCCTCGCGGTAGCCATCTCGCCAGACGGCAGCAAAGTGGCCTCGGGAGGGCTGGACGATGCCGTCCGGCTGTGGGATCTGGCGTCCGGCACCGCCGAAGCCACCTACGCCAGCCGAGCCTCGGGAGAGGGGAGTCTCCCCGAGGCGCACCGTCTCGCCGTGTCCTGTGTGGCATTCCTGCCCGATGGGCAGCACCTGCTGTCGGGCAGCCATGATCGCACGCTCCGGCTGTGGAGCACGGTCTCACCGGTGCAGGAGGCACCTCCGCGCCACAAGCGGCCTGTCCGCCTGCTTGCGCTTTCCTCCGACGGAGAGCGGCTGCTCAGCGGGGAGGACGAGCGCTGGCGGCTGTGGACCATGGCCTCCGGCTCACCCATCAAGAAGTTCCGGCCCCCCCCTGGCTCCACCCAGGCCATTGCGCTCCTTCCCGATGAGCGCAGCGTCCTCGCCGGGAAGAACGACGGCCCTCTCGAGCTGTGGGGGCTGGAGCCCCCCGGAGTGCTCGCACGCCTCGAGGGGCACATGAGCGGGACGCTGGCCGTGACTCTGCTGGCTGGTGGACGTGAGGCCCTCACGGGTGGACGGGACAAGAGGGTCAGGCACTGGAGCCTGGAGCGGGGCACCTGCCTGCGTACATTCGAGGGGCACACGGGCGTGGTGATGGCGCTCGCCGCCCTTCCCGACGGCAAGCGCCTGGTGTCCGCGAGTGGCGACATGACGCTTCGGGTGTGGCGCGTGGACACGGGGGAATGTCTGCGTGTCATCGAGGGCCACACCGCGACCGTGACCTCCGTGGTGGCGCACCCGGATGGCCGCCGTATCCTCTCTGCCAGCAAGGACCAGGTGGTGGCCGTGTGGGACGTGGAGAGCGGAGACTGCCTCTTCAGCTTCGAGGGCCACACGGGACCGGTGCATGCGCTTGCCCTCTTCGCGGATGGGGAGGCGGCGCTCTCCGCGTCCGAGGATGGGACGGTTCGCCGGTGGGACCTCGTCCGTGGCACCGCGCACGGGCTCTGGAAGCCTGCCGCCAAGCCCAGAACCCTCGCCATCTCACCCAGGGACGTCATCGCCGTGGGGTTGGACTCCGGCGAGGTGCTCTTCCTCACCTGGCGTGACTGACCCCTACACGGTCTCGAAGGAATGGGGTGAGAAGGTAGCGGGTAGATGGGTTTGCATCCGCTCCAGCATACCGCCCAGCCCCGGCTCGAGCGTCTTCGCCAGGAACACGGCCAGGTTGGGCGCGGCCCGGTACACGCCACCCGCTCGCATCGAGACGAGATAGAGCCACAACTCCCCTCCGCCGCTGGGTGCCGCCGGGTCCCACGCCACCACGTCCCCGTTGACGCTCTCCCCGAAGGGAACGAGCCGGCGGACGAGTTCCTGTGTTCCATCCGGGTGGACATTCAAGGGTTGCGATGCATCCATCTCCGCCAGCTCACCGGACAGCTGTCGCGAGACCTCGAGGAGCCCCGCGCAGCCGGGGGTGGCACCTGCGGGCACCGGGACGTGGACCACGAACATGCCGCTGACCGCCCCGAAGCCGTAGCGTTTCGCGAACTCGCGGTACGAGGCGGGCAACCTCAGGCCGAGCGCCTCGCTCGCGGTGTCGAGCAGCGCGTCCGAGACGGTGAAGCGCTGGGCTCCGAGCACTTCGAGTTCGGGCAGCTGCGTGGGGCTCCTCATTCGTCTTCTCCTGGTTCCCGACCTGCGGTGCGGATACCGGCCAACGAGCACCCCCTTAATGGGTGCAGGCCCCTTTGTTGTAGCGCTTCTTGTGAATGCCGTTCTCGACGTTCGCTTCGACGACGACGGCCCCGGTGACAGCGTCCTGCGCCAGGTACGACAGGCGCGTGGGAATGTTGGACTCCCCGTCGTAGTGCGGCGTCACCAAGACGACCACGGGATTCTGCGTCGCCTTGATGTGGCGCACCACCGTCTCCTCGTGGCCATACATGACCGGGTGGTTGGAGCCCGCGGTCAGGATGCAGATGTTGCGCATGTCCCCTCCGTCCCCGCCCAGGTTGCGCCCGATCATGTGGGCTCGCTCGTGGTGGTCCGGATGCTTGGGGTTATAACCCCTCGGCACAGTGGAGGGGCCTGTCCCCGTGCCGATGTCCGAAGGGTAGATCTCCGCATAGACGGAACCGGGCCGGTCGAGCTCGGTGTTGTAGGGGTCGTATTCGACATTGATGAGTCCGAGCGGGTCGATCGCCCTGAGCGGGTTGGTCGAGTAGCCATAGGCCCCGTTCGGGTCATCGAAGAGCCGCAGCGGATCCGGCGACAGGTACTGCGACGTCCAGGGCGCGTAGTAGCGGTAGCGGTTGTAGGAGAGGCCGCTCTCCTCGTCCGCCCACTGTCCCGGATAGCGGAGCGCGCACCGGTCGAGCACTGCCACCTCCTGCCGCGGCTCACCGAAGGGCGCGAGCTGCACGGCCCACCCGACCATTCCCTCCCCGGTGACGAGCTCTCGCGGCGCGCCCAGGTGATCGGTCACCGCGAAGAGAGTGGGCCCCTTTCCCCGCTGGGCGACGAGCTCCTGCCGCTGCGGGAGGTGGTCCCACGTGGTGAGCCCGGAATGTTTCTGGGCGTGGACGAGCGCGTCACCATCCCAATGGAACACCGTGCGCCCCTCCGGGCCCTCCTTCGAGAGGCGGCGGTTGAAGGGGTCGTACGTGTAGCGCCAGACGGCTCCATCGGGCCGCGTCACCGACTCCAGCCGGCCGCGGGTGTCCCAGGCGTAGCGCCACACTCCAGCGGTCTTGGGGGAGCGCTGGTCCATCATCTGGGTGAGACGCCCCCAGGCGTCGTAAACGTAGGCACACCCCTCCTGGGCGAGCAGGCGCCCACCCGGGCCCAGGCGCCTCACATCCGCCCTGGTCACCGCGGGCTGCACGGTGCGTTGCAGCCAGGCCGCGTCATCCGACTCCACGCGCACGAGGTGCCCCGCGGCGTTGCGCACGTAGCGCTCGCGCCCCAACGCGTCGGTGCAAGACGTCAGCCAGCCCGCGGCATCGTACGTGTACTCGGACGCCTCCCAGCGCCGGTCGGCGACCAGGGTGAGCCGCCCCTGCGCGTCGTACCTGCACTGGCGGTCCACGGTGGACGTGGTCTGGCCGGGAATGCGGACCTCCGTGCTCGCGAGGCGGTGCAGTGCGTCGTATGACTTGAGAATCTGCGCACCACCGGGCAGCAGTCGGCGCGTTTCCCTGCCGAGCGCGTCCCGCTCGAACCTCAGCGCCTGCCCGCCCACCACCATGGAGACGAGCTTGCCGTCGCCGTCGTACGCGTACTGCGTTTCGTGACCAATGCCGGTCTTCCGGCGGACGACCCGGCCCATGGCGTCGAACTCACGCTCCACGATGAAATCATTTGAGCGTTCGACTACGGGATGGCCGCAAGCGTCGCGCACGTAGGTGAGCTCGACCTCTCCATCCACGACGCGTGTCAGCCGCCCCGCGGCGTCGTACGTGATGTCGACCCTGGAGCCGTCCGCATAGGTGACGCGCGTTGGCAGCCCGAGGGGGCCATAGCTATAGCTCACCGTCTCGTCGGCCTCGGTTCTCTGGACGAGGTTTCCTCCTGCGTCGTAGGCGTAGTGGATCTCCCTGGCGTCGGCAGTGGTCTCGCTGACGAGGAGGTTGTCCTCGTCGTACTCGAACCGATGGCGCTCGCCCGTCGCGCTCACCACCTCGGCGAGCAGAGAGGGCTCCTGGGTCCACTGGTAGCGGGAGACGTAAGCCCCCTCGCTGAACTGAGTGAGCCGCCCGCTGCACCCGGAGCGGCGGAAGACCAGGGTGGAACCATCCGGGCGGACGGAGCGCAGCAGGAGCCCACCGGCGTCGTACTCGAGCCTTGTACGCCCCCCATAGGGGCGCTCGATGCTGACGAGCAGGCCACGCGCGTCATACTCGCGCCGCGTGATGCCCCCGAGCGGATTCCTGGACTCGAGCAGCTCCCCCAGCGGGCCGTAGGTGTACGTCCACGTTCCACTGGTGGAGCTCGACTCGGAGTGGAGGTCTCCGTTGGCCGCGTGCATGAAGCGGCGCTGGCCGCCGTCCGGGTAGTCCAGGCGTGTGAGGTCCCCTCGCTCGTCCCACGTGAACGTCCAGCGGTGGCGCAGCGGGTTGATGATGGCGGTGAGCCTGGCCTCGGGGCTGTATTCGCGCTGCCACGTACTCCCCAGCGCGTCGGTGAAACGGATGAGCTGGTGGTGCGCGTTGAAGTCGTAGTGCGACGTGCCCTGCGGCGTCGTCATCGCCTTGTAGTGTCCGAGCTCGTCGTACTCGAAGGTGCGTGCAGTCCCGTTCGGGTCACAGGCCATCGCCGTGCGCCCCAAGTCATCGTACTGGACGAACCACACGCGGCCGAGCGGCGAGACCGTCCGCTCCACCTGACCTGCCGCGGAGTACTGATATGTCCAGGTGGAGTTGCGGCTGTCGGTGACGCGGGTGGTGCGACTGGCTGGTACATACTCGAGCGACTTCTCGTCGAACCCATCCTGTCCACGTGCGCGGGTGCAGCGGCCTTGAGAGTCGAACTCGAAGTTCCAGACCGCCCCGGTGCGCGTCACCTCGCGCACCATCCTGCCTGCGGAGTCATACGCGTATGCGCTGACATGGCCGGCTGCGTCCACGACCTCCGAGAGCCTGCCGGTATGGTCGTAGCGGTAGCGAACCAGCGGAGCCCTTGAACGGGCCGCGTCCGCATGGAGCGCGGCCAGTTGGCCAATCGCGTCGTAGGCCAGGAAGAAGGAGCGCCGGCTGCGCCGCTCCTGGAGCGCCACGATGCGCCCTCGCACATCGTGCACCACGTCCACGCCCTGACCCGCGACGTCCTGCACGCTCACCAGTGGGGACCACTGGCCATCCGTGACGTCGCGAAAGTGGTAGCTCACCACGCTGCGGCCGTCGGGCGTCCAGGAGGTAACCTGCAGATGCCCATTCTGGCGTCGCAACTCCATGTAGGCACCCAGGTTGCGCACGGCCTGGCCCCTGGAGAGCTGTTCCTGGGGGTCAGCGAAGGTGAACTCGGATTCACCGTCGCGGAACAGCATGCGGTAACCGTCGAGGTCGCGCCGGATCCGCATCTCATAGGGAGATGACCACCCCGGGCCAAACATGCCGCCCGCCGCGGGGCGCATGGCCGTGCTGTAACGCCGGCTGAAGGGGACCCGCACGCGGCCGACAAGGACGCGGTCGGTCATTTCATGGAAGAGGACTCCCGTGACAACGTCGATCGGGTGTCCGACTGAGATCCTCTGTGTCATCCCGCACCGTTTTTCTCTGAAGGAGATGTGTATGGCGCCTGGAGTCCGATACGATTCCGGACTCAGGGCCGTGGCTGCTGTCTCTCTCCGGCATGAACTACGCCAGTCGGAATCCGACCTGGTCTTGTTGCCTTCCACGCTCGATAAGCACGCGGCGTCTCTTCACCCTATGTCAGGGTGGGCCTTGCCTGGAAGCTGGAGTCTGCCGTGGGTCAATGAAGCGAATGGTTGGAGAAGAGCCGCCCAGGCGCGGCTGCATCGCTCGGGAGGAGATCTCGCGAGTGAAAAGTTCTCCGGTCCGCGTTGTAGCGGAAGGAATAGACAGCTCCGCTGCACCGTGCTTCCGAGACATTCGCCCACTGCTGTTGTACGCGAAGGTGGCCACCTCGCTCAGCCGGCGCGCAGCTCCAATTGGTTTTGAGGGGAGCGGATCAGGCCAGTGCGCGAGAACTGTCCATCGACCTTGAAGGCCCCCATTGCGTCAAGCATGCTTTTGCTGGTTTGGATGCGATACCTCCGTTTATCGTTGCCCGACCACGGCGGGGAGGAAGAGACCCATGTCGGACTGGAAGAAGCTGCTGACTGATGCCGGGCAGGCCGTCCAGACGGCCCAGAACGTAGCGGGAGCCGCGAGTGCCGTGACGGGCCATTCCGCCGGGCAGGCCCTCCAAACAGCCCAGAAGGTGGCGGGGGCGATGAGCGCCGTCACGGGCGTGGAGGAACTGGGCCTGTTGGGCCAGGCGGCGGGTCTGCTGTCGGATGCGCTCCGGCTGGAGAGTGTCCGCTTCGCCTTCGAGTCCGCAGGGGACCCGGCCCGCTCCTGGCGCGTACTCACCTTCCGCCTCAACGAGGGCCTCTCCGAGCCCTATTCGTGCGTGGTGGACCTGGCCAGCGAGCACCTGTTCGCCGATCCAGACGCGCTGCTCGGGCTCTCGTGTACCCTCTCCGTCTCGCGCGACTCCCGCACGCGCCTGGTCCACGGCATCGCCCACCGTGTGGAGCACCTGGGTCGCAAGGATGGCAACGCCCTGGCGCGCGTCCATGTCGTCCCGGCGCTCTGGGCCCTCTCCCAGCGTGTCGATTCCTACATCTTCCAGGAGATGACGGTGCCGGAGATCCTCTCCGAGGTGCTCAAGGAGAGCCTCAATCCCTTCAAGCGTGACGTCCGGCTCGAGCTCACCCAGCAGTACCCCAAGCGCGAGTATTGCGTGCAGTACCGCGAGAGCGACCTGGACTTCGTCCTGCGTCTCATGGAGGAGGAGGGCATCGCCTTCTACTTCGACCACTCGGGCGAGGCGGAGGATCTGGTGCTCATCGACGCCAACGAGTGCTGCCCCGCGCTGAAGACGATGGACGGGCTGCCGCTGGGCATCCATGGGCCAGAGGCGGACACCGCGGGCACGGAGTCCATCCGCTCCTTCGGCTTCACCCGGGAGCTCCAGCCCAACCGGGTGGTGATTCGCGATTTCGACTGGAGCCGCATTCCAGAGGACGCCGAGAAGCAGCCGCTCCACGAGGAGGAGAACGGAGAGAGCTCCAATCTCGTGGCCCTGGAGCGCTACGAGCACCAGTCTCCCATGACGCTGAGCGGCTATGACGCGGGAGCTGGCGCCTACACGGAAGCGGATGGCAAGCGTCAGAGCAAGCTGCGCCTCCAGGCACATGCGGCGCGTGAGCGCCAAGGGCAGGGACACGGCAACGTCATCGGCATGTGTCCGGGCCTGACCTTTGCCTTGTCGGGGCACGGCAGGTCGGAGCTGGACCAGCGGTATCTGCTCACCCGGGTCGAGCACTTCGGCCGGGCACCCGAGGAACTCACCAGCCATGTCCTGGAGGAGTCCGAGGTGCAGTCGCGCGCCGAGCGCTACCACAACCGCTTCGAGTGCCTGCCCGCCAGCATTGCCTTCCGTCCGGAGCGCCGCAGGTCCCGCCCGCGCATCTTCGGCGTCCAGACGGCCACCGTGGTGGGCCCGGCCGGCCAGGAAATCTTCACGGACACGCACGGGCGCATCAAGGTCCAGTTCCACTGGGATCGCGCTGGCAAGCGCGATGCCCGCAGCTCCTGCTTCCTGCGCGTGGTCCAGGGGTGGTCCGGCGGAATGTGGGGCACCTTCTTCCTGCCCCGCATCGGCATGGAGGTCCTGGTCGACTTCATCGAGGGCGACCCGGACCGGCCGCTGGTGGTGGGCTGCGTCTACAACGGGCAGAACCTGACGCCCTACGAACTGCCCAAATATCAGACGCGCAGCACCATCAAGACGCGCAGCTCGCCCCGGCCCAAGGATGACTCGAAGGAGCCTGGCTTCAACGAGCTGCGCTTCGAGGATCTCGCCAACGAGGAGGAGATCTTCTTGCACGCCCAGAAGGACTTCAACGAGGTGGTGCTCAACATGCACAACACCTCGGTGGGCGCGGACCAGACGAACTCGGTTACGGGCAACCAGACCGAGACCATCGACAAGGACCAAGCGCTCACCGTCCACGGCAACCGGACCCGCACCATCGACAAGAACGAGACCGTCACTGTTCACCAGAATCGCACCAAGACGGTGGACCAGGACGAGACCCGCACCATCCACGGCTCGCGCACCACCACCATCGACAAGAACGAGACCGTGACCATCTCCGGGGAGCGTAAGGAGACCGTCACTGGCAAGGAGACGATCACCCTCCAGAACGAGCGCGTGACGAGCATCACGCAGAACGATCAGCTCTCCGTCAACGCCGACAAGAGCACGCAGGTGACGGGCAGCTACACCATTGCTGTCGGACCCAACTACGTGGTCACCCAGGGTGGGACTACCCTGGCGCTGTCCGAAGGCCACGCCGACCTCCTGGCGGAGAAGAGCCTCCGGACACACAACCCCTCGGGGGCGCTGGAACTGGCGGAGAGTGGCGGCGTCGTCCGGCTCGTCGCCAATACCACGCTCGAGCTGGTGTGCGGCAATGCCAGCATCGTGCTCGATAAGAGTGGCACCATCACCATTTCGGGCACCAAGGAAGTGTCGTTGGGCGTCCAGCAGAGCACCGTCAAGCTCGAGCCCCCCGGAGTGACTGTGTCCGGTCCGCAGATCACCTCCTCTGCGATCGGCATCCACGAAATCACTGGCGCGCTCATCAAGATCAACTGACGAGCACGGGTTGGAGGCAAGGGCGCAATTGTCCGGCAGGTGAGAGGATCGCTCAAGCTTGGCTGCTCCCGCCCTTGAGGGTTGGAGCGGCCCTATGCCACGAGTCCGAAATGTCCGAGAAGGGGCACCACCGTGTCTACCACACAGGAGACACAGCGATTGCTTGGCTGCCCGCTTGGCCGCGAGTGCTCAGGAAGAGACGCGGGGAGGCGGGCGTATTTTGTTTGGGACATAAACGAGCATCAACAAGACAGGTTTACGCGAGCCCCGGCGCGGTACACCTCTCGAGAACCGCACCATGCACGGACACCCACTGCGCGACGACCGCTTCGAGCCCTGCCCCCGCCGGAGTGGCCGAGGCCTGCCGCGCACTTCTTCCCGCCCTGGCCCGAGTGCCAGGAGCTGAACGGGGAGACGACATGCTCGAACGGAACTCGCAGGTGGTCCTGGAGTTGGTGGACGCGCGGGACGATCAAGCCCAGCGGCTCATCGACAGCCTCCACGACTACGCCATCTTCATGCTCGATCTGTCGGGGCGGGTGAGGAGCTGGAACAGCGGCGCGGAGCGCATCAAGGGCTACACCCGGGAGGAGGTGCTCGGGAAGCACTTCTCCCTCTTCTACCCGCCCGAGGAGATCAACAGCGGCAAGTGCGAGCGCGAGCTGCGGATCGCCACGGCGGAGGGCCGCTTCGAGGAGGAGGGGTGGCGCGTCCGCAAGAGCGGGGAGCGCTTCTGGGCGAACGTGATCATCACGGCGATGCGGGACGCGAAGGGCCGGGTCATCGGGTTCGCGAAGGTGACGAGGGACCTGACCGAGCGCCGGAAGGCCGAGGAGCAGCTGAGGCACAGCGAGGAGCGCTTCCGGGTGCTGGTCACGAGCGTGAAGGACTACGCCATCTTCATGGTGGGGCCGGACGGGCACGTGGAGAGCTGGAACCTGGGGGCGCAGCGCATCAAGGGGTACACGGCGGAGGAGATCATCGGCCAGCCCATCACGCGCTTCTATCCGGAGGAGGCGGTGGCGCAGGGCAGGCCCTGGGCGCTGCTGCACGAGGCGGCGACGGTGGGGCACGTGGAGGACGAGGGGTGGCGTGTCCGCAAGAATGGGGAGCGCTTCTGGGCGGACGTGGTCATCACGGCCGTGCGCGACGAGAGCGGGCAGCTGCGGGGCTTCGCTAAGGTGACGAGGGACCTGACCGAGCGCAAGCGCGCGGAGGACGAGCGGCTGCGGCTCGCGCAGGCGCAGGAGGCGATCCGGTTGAGGGACGAGTTCCTCGCCATCGCCTCGCACGAGCTGAGGACGCCGCTCACGGCGCTGCAGCTGCAACTGCACAGTCTTCAGTTGCGCGGTGACTCGCTCGAGCCGGGGGTGGCCGCGAAGATCGACCGCGCGGTCCGAAGCACCGAGCGGCTGTCGGGCCTCATCGAGACCCTGCTGGACGTGTCCCGGCTGAGCACGGGCCAGCTGACGCTCAAGCCGGAGCGGATGGAGTTGCTGACCACGGTGAAGGACGTGGCGGAGCGGCTGCGTGAGGCGGCGGCGCAGGCGGACTGTGAGCTCCTGGTGCGCGAAGGGCCTCTTGTGGAGGGAACGTGGGATCGCCTGCGCATCGAGCAGGTCATCTCGAACCTGCTGTCCAACGCGTTCAAGTACGCGGCGGGGAGTCCGGTGGAGCTCTCGGTGACGCGGGAGGGCGCGGAGGCGGTGCTGGTGGTGCGGGACCGGGGGCCGGGCATCCCGGAGAAGGACATGGCGCGGCTGTTCCATCGGTTCGAGCGGGCCGCGCCGATGCGGCACTACGGTGGGCTGGGCCTGGGGCTGTACGTGGCCCGGGAGATCGTCGAGGCCCACGGCGGGCGCATCTCGGTGGAGAACCCGCCGGAGGGTGGGGCGCGCTTCTCGGTGCGCCTGCCTACGTGAAACTCAGACGCGCAGCTTCTCGCGCAGTGCCTTGGCCCGGCTCTGCATGTCCGGATCCAGGCTGGTGATCTCAATGCCTTTCAGGCGCTGATCCAGGCTCTTGGGCACCTTCGTCTTCACCAGCTTGCCCTCGGCCTCCAGCCCCTCCAGCTTGCCCAGTGCCTTGTCGACGATCCGCTCGCGCGGATGGCCCAGCAGGCTGTCCAGGAAGTACGGGTCCTCGGGCAGCTCGGGGTACTTCTCCAGGTAGTCCAGCACCCCCTGCGCCCACGCCCGCGGATCCTCGGCGGACTCCATCAGCTTCTGCATCGCCTGCTTCTGCGCCTTGCGCTTGCCCTCCGGGTCAAAGGTCTTCGCCAGGCCCTCGGGCAGCTCGCCGCCCGTGAAGAGCGCGTCCGCCGCCGCCTTGTACTTCTGGTAGGACGCACTGCGCTCGATGCGCTGCTGCGCCGGATCATCCTGCCGCGAGGTGTGCCCCCGCCCCTTGCCGCGCGAAGCGTCGATCTCCCGCCAGCTCTTCGTCCGTTTGCCGGAGAAGCCCCCACCATCCCGATCGTCCTTGTCACGTGCCATTCTTCACTTTCCCTTCCGAGCACTCCACAGCGCCGCCAGGCCGCGCTTCACCAGGGGGCGTGCTGTCGCCAGCTCCTCGGGTGACAGGGGGTGCTCCTCGTCCTGCTCCGCCTCGAACAGCGCCTCGTCCGCGTATGCGGTCAGGGCCGTGGGCACTGGCGAAGTCTCCATGCCCGGTGTCTCCAATGCCGCGGGAGCCACGCTCGCCAGTCCCTGCGGCCAGCCAAGCTCCAGCATGGCGTGCAGCTCGAAGAGCAGGTGACGGGCAACACCGTATCCTTCGTCCGACAGCCCCGCCGCGTCAAGCACACCCAGCAGCGCGTCCTGCTTGTTTTCGAACGCATCGTTCAGCCGGGTGCGCGCCTTCTCGTCGTCTTCCAGATAACGCCAGGCCCCCTCCACGAATGCCGTGTCCGGCTCGCCCGGCGCGAAGGGCCTCGGCGGCTCCGTCTTCTGCTTCTTCGGCCGGGGCGGGCGAGGGCCGTCCTCCAGCCGCACCTGCTTGCCTTCCTGCACCAGGTCCCACAGCCCCAGCAGGTTCTGGAAGAGGCGGCGCGCCAGCTCGGGGGACTCGAAGCGCGGCTCCTGCCCGAAGAGGCTGGGAATCACCTCCTGCGAGGGGCGTCCCTCGGCGTGGGCCTGACGCATGTGCGCCAGCACCGTGAGGCTGTCATGCGAAGTGCCCGCGAGCTCCAACAGCCCGTCGAGCACCTGTGCGCCCTCGAACTGGCGCACGAACTCCATCTTCTTGGTTCGGGAACGGCTCATGGGGTGCACACCGTAGCGCCCGGACGGCGGAGAGGCACGCGGCTCGGTATGGGGCTCAATGCGGAGTGGGCTCCCACTCGCCCATCAGGTCGTCCTGGTGCTGCTTGGGGTTGGTGGGCCATTCGTAGTCCTCGGGCATGTGGCCCCCGCCCTGCTGCGCCGTGCCAATCCAGCTCACGTCCGGGAAACGTGGATCGTAACCGGGGTAGCTCGGCTCCGGCTCGTCCGTCACCTCGGTGCGGTGGGGGGGCACCACGAAGGGGGCCTCGATGGGTTTGTCGGGGTAGATGATCGCCATGGGCGGGCTCCTCCACCCCAACCATGGGGATGACCCCTCCCGGAGGCCCGTCCCTTCCCGGGGAGACCGGCCAGGGAGCCAGCGGCATGCCCGACCCGTCCTGTTCTGGACGAGACCCGTTCCACCCCTTTGTGCCTTCCGTTTCCTCCCCTCCGACCCTAGTGTGACGCCCCGTCCATGAGTGATCCGTCCGCCGAGAGATTGAAGGCCGCGGTGCTGGCGCTGTACCAGGCGCGCCCGGTGGAAGGGCCTCCCGGTGATGACGGCCAGCGCTCCGTCTGGCACCTGTCCACCCAGGGGGCGGAGCTGCTGTCCTTCGTGGACCCCGAGGGCCGCGTGCAGCGCCAGGAGCTCACGTTGCTCGACGAGCACTGCGTGTGGTCCAGCGGCGTGGGCCTGCGCACCGGCCGGGTGGAGCAGGACGGCGCCGCCCGCGCCGAGACGAGCGTCGTCCACCCGGACGCCCAGCCCGTCCCCGCACGGCTGCTGCGCGCCGCGCTCGCCCTCGAGCACTACCAGGGCGACGACCGTTACATCCAACACATCCAGCGCGTGCTCGCGCTCGCGCGCCAGGGGCTCGTGCTCTCCGGGGGCTCCGGGGCCGTGCCCGCCGCGCCCACCGCTCCCGCGCCCGTGCCCTCCACGCCTCCGGCGTCCAACACCGCCGCGCCCGCGGCCACGCCTCAGGGGGCCTCGGCCGAGGCTCCGCCCCCGCGGCCCCTCCAGCTTCCCGCCGTGGACCCCGTCATGCTGCGCAGGCAGAAGACGGAGGGCCTGACCATGCTCATCGTCCTCGGGCTGGCGCTCCTGTTCAGCGTGTTCCTGCTGTACTGGCTCCTCTGAGGACAGCGGGGGGAAGACCCTCACCCCCCGCCCAGAGGGAGAGGGCGCATGCGCACCTCAAGCGGCGACGGCGCCCTCTCCGAGCAACTGGGCATAGCGTCCACCCCGGGCCGTCAGCTCCGCGTGGGTGCCCGCCTCCACCACCCGACCCGCCTCCAGCACGACGATGAGGTCCGCGTCCCGCACCGTGGACAGCCGGTGCGCGATGACCAGCACCGTGCGCCCCTTCATCAGCTCCGCCAGGCCCGCCCCCACCGCCGCCTCGCTCCGCGCGTCCAGCGCGCTCGTGGGCTCGTCCAGCAGCAGCACCGAGGGCCGGCGCAGGAAGGCCCTCGCCAGGGCCAGCCGCTGCCGCTGTCCTCCCGACAGCCGCGCGCCCCGCTCACCCACCGGCTCGTCCAGGCCGCCCGGCAGCGCGCCCACGAAGTCCTCCGCGTGCGCCAGCCGCAGCGCCTCCCAGAGCTCCGCATCCGTGGCCTCGGGCCGCCCCAGCAGCAGGTTGTGCCGCACGCTGCCCGAGAAGAGCACCGGCTCCTGCGGCACCCACGCCATCTGGGCCCGCACGCTCGAGGGCTTCAGCCGCGATAGCGGCGTCCCGTCCCACGTCACCGAGCCGCCGCTCGGGGGCACGAAGCCCAGCAGCACCGAGAAGAGCGTCGTCTTGCCCGCGCCCGAGGCCCCCACCAGCGCCACCCGCGCTCCCGCCGGCACCGTGAGGTCCACCCCGCGCAGCGCCTCGCGGCCGTCCGGGTAGGTGGCGCGCATGCCCTCGAGCGTCAGCGCCTGGGTGAGGGGCCCTGCCTCCGCTCCCTCGTCCGGCGGCACCGGCGCGTCCGCCACCGCGAAGAGGCGCTCGGCCGCCACCATTCCGATGATCACCTGCGACAGCGTGCCGCTGAGCGACTTCACCGGCTGGTAGAGCAGCAGCACCGCCGCGAGGAAGGACAGCAGCCGCCCGGAGAGCGACGGATCCGCGGAGATGGCCCGCGCGCCCCAGGCCACCGCCAGCGCCACGCCGACAATCCCCATCACCTCCACCGTGGGGCTGTACGCCCCGCGCAGGAAGAGCGAGCGGCGCATCTGCCCGAGGTAGCGCTCCGACTCGGCCTCGAAGGCCTCCAGCGCCCGGGGCGTGCCCCCATAGGCCTGCACCACCGGCAGGGCCTGCAACTGCTCCGCGGTGAGCGCGGTGAGCGCGCCCAGGCTCGTCTGCGAGCGGTTGGCCACCTTCTTCAGCGAGCGCGCGAAGCTGCGCACCGGCAGCACCGTGAGCGGCATCACCACGAAGGTGATGAGGAAGAGCTTCGCGTCGATGAGCAGGCACGTGACGAGCAGCGCCAGAATCTGCAGCCCGTCCCTCACGTACGAGGACAGCGCCTGCGTCACGGAGAACTCCACCAGCGGCACGTCCGCGGTGAAGCGGGTGAGGAGCTCGCCCGAGTGCTGCCGCTCGAAGAAGGCCGGCGGCTGGGAGAGCAGCCGGGCGTACAGGAAGGCGCGCAGGTCCGCCATCACCCGTTGCCCCAGCCGCTGCATCCACCCGCCCTGGAGGAATCCCGCCGTGGCCTTCACCGCGGCCATGGCCACGACGAGCAGGGGCAGCACACCGAGCAGTTGCCTGCCCGGCAGCGTGAATCCCGCCAGCACCACGGGTGTTCCCGTAAGGACAGCGTGTAGCAGCGGCCCCACCAGCCAGGCGTACCCCGAGGTCGCGGCGGCGGCGGCCAGCGAGGCGCTCACACCGCACACCAGCAGCCTCCGATACGGACGGAGGTATCCCAGGAGGCGGCGGTAGACGTGCGGAGAAGGACGGGGGGCCACGGCGGAGCGCGCACTCTCTCACTGAGAAGCCTCCCCGGCAAAGGCCCATGCCCGCCTGCTCGTCCCGCGGCCGGGTATCCGATCCATGTGGGAGCTTTCATTGCCCCTGCGGGAAGCGGCGGACAGGTTTCCGCTAGCCATGGACAACACCAACACTGGGAAAGAGGCGCTGTTCAGTCCGGGCTGTGAGCCCGTGGTCGATGATGAGGAGCGCCGTCGGCTCTTGTGGCTGATGGCGGAGTACTTCCGCACCATCGGCTGCACGGACCTCAAGGCCCGGCTGCCCGGCTTCATGCCACCGCCCATTCTTTCGGGCACCATCGAGGACCACCGGCCAGACTTCACCTGCCGACAGTCCGATTCGGCTCGCACCCCCATCATCCTGGAGATCGTCACCCCGGGCATGGTGGAGGACCCCACCACGGAGAATCGCTGGAGCCTCCTGTCCAGCGCCGCGAAGCTCTACAACGCGGAGCTCCACTTCGTGGTCCCCAAGTGGGCACCCAGGGGCGCGGTCGACCCGGTTCTCAAACGGCGGCTCGCTCGCATGGAGCTGACGGCCAACCGCGTCTGGACGGTCTGAGCCCCCCGTTTCGAGCGTTCCTTCCGAGGCGCCCGCCCCTCCCAAAGGGGGCGGGCGCGGATTGCCGGACCTCCTGCCTGCGTTATAGTGATTTCGAAGAGTACGCGGGCTTTGAAAGTCCAATAAATCCAGGGGTTTGAACGCGATGCCAGCGGCGGCGGGCCAGAAGCGCGACTACTACGAGGTACTGGGGGTCCAGAAGAACGTCTCGGGGCAGGAGCTCAAGAGCGCGTTCCGCAAGGTGGCGTTGCAGTACCACCCGGACCGGAACCCCGGAAACAAGGACGCCGAGGAGAAGTTCAAGGAGGCGTCGGAAGCCTATGAGGTGCTGAGCGACCCGGAGCGGCGGGCCCGGTACGACCGGTTCGGCCACGCGGGCGTGGGCGGCGCGGCCGGGGGAGACCCGTTCGGCGGCGGCTTCCAGGGCGTCAACATCAACGACATCTTCGGGGAGATTTTCGGAGACATCTTCGGGGGACGCGGTGGCCGCGGCCGGGTGAGCAACCGCGGCGCGGATCTGCGCTTCAACCTGGAGATCTCCTTCGAGGAGGCGGCGTTCGGCTGCCGTCCGAAGGTGCCGATTCCGCGCCCGAAGAAGTGCGACACGTGCAGTGGCTCGGGCAGCAAGAGCGGCGCGGCGCCCAAGCCGTGCGGCACGTGCGGAGGCTCGGGCGAGCTGCGCTTCACCCAGGGCTTCTTCGCGGTGAGCCGGCCGTGCACGGACTGCGGCGGCACGGGCGCGGTGGTGCCGGACCCGTGCGGCAAGTGCCGGGGCTCGGGCAAGGTGCCGTCCGAGGAGGTCATCGAGGTCAACATCCCCCCGGGCGTGGACAACGGCACGCGGGTGCGGCTCGGCGGCATGGGCGAGCCGGGGGACCGGGGCGGGCCTCCGGGAGACCTGTACGTGACGGTCATCGTGCGGGAGCACTCGCTCTTCCAGCGCGAGGACTACGACGTCTTCTGCGAGGTGCCCATCTCCTTCACGCAGGCGGCGCTGGGCGCGAAGATCGACGTGCCCACGCTGGACGGGAAGGTGAAGATGACCATTCCCGAGGGCACGCAGTCGGGCAAGGTGTTCCGGCTGAAGGGCAAGGGCATTCCGCACCTGCACAGCGGCCAGCGGGGAGATCAGCACGTGCGCGTGGTGGTGGAGACGCCCACGGGGCTGACGCAGAAGCAGCGCGAGCTGCTCGAGAAGTTCGCCGACTCCAGCGGGGAAGAGGTGCACCCGCAGTCGAAGAACTTCTTCGAGAAGGTGCGCGAGCTGTTCGGCTGAGCGGAAACACCGCTCGGTGGTGAGGGTGCCGCGGACCGCGAGTCCGGGCACCCTTTTCCTTTTGTGGAGGGCCCTACGGCACGGTGACGATCTCCGAGAGGGCCTGCGCACCCGTGATGGGGACGGGGACGCGGAACACCTGCCGGAGAAGGCCACTGCCCGGGGTGGTGTTCACGTCGAAGATGAAGACATACGCGTTGCCCGGGGACAGCAGTCCGGGAGGCAGCCGCACCCGGGTGTCCTTCGTCCGGAGGGAGCCCACGAAGCGGCTCACCGTCGCGGGGCTCTGCACCGTGAGCTGATGGATGAAGACGATGTAGTTGTAGCTCACGTCCTGCTCGGTGGAGGGCGCCGTCCAGCTCAGCTCGGGGGTGGTGGTGGTGAGGGTGACGGGTTGCCGCGCGTCCATGCCCTCGATGAGCGGCTGCCGCACCGGACCGAAGGGCGGGGCAATCGTCCTGGAGAGGAACGTGGAGAGCGTGTCCCTGTACGAAACGCTTCCGGAGAGCACGGCGGGCGTCGTCGTCCCGGGCAGCTGGTAGGGCACCTGGAAGCGGGACTCCGTGACGCCGATGGGGTTCCAGCTCGAGGGGTACGGGTTGGCGTAGACGAAGTCGGCGCGCATGTCGCCCGCGGTGGGCGGCTGGATGAACTCGACGAGCTGTGGCACCGCGCTGATGGCTCCGTAGTCGAGCGGCGTGGGCAGCACGTCGAAGACCATGATCTGCGAGAGCACGGTGGCGCGCGGGTTCACCGCGCTGGCCAGGTTCCTGTACGCGGCCAGGTCCCAGTGGATGGGGGCCGTGAGCGCGGGGGGCTCGCTCATGGTGCCGGAGATCGTCTGCGCCTCCCCGGGCCGCGTCTGGAACTCCGGTGCCTCGAAGGAGCGGCTGACGGAGCGGTACGTCACCGTCTCGCCACCGCCCTCGAGCGTGGTGGTGCGGGTGGTGAGCTGGGTGAGCAGGGCGCGATCTCCCCGGGCCGGGTCGATGAGCGGCTGCCCGGTCCGCACCGTATAGGTGAAGGTGCCCGAGGTGGCTCCGGCCGTGGCGGTGGGCGTGAGCCGGAAGCGCGCCACGTTGGCGTTGGCGGAGAAGAGGGTGATGCCGTCCGTGCTCTGGTACGGATGGAGATTGCCGAGCTCGAAGGCCACCGCCGCGCTGCCCGCGCCCATCGGCAGGAGCGCGACATCCGGCCGGCCCAAGGCCCCCGAGGTGAGATCCACCTCGCGCGCGTCCGTCACCACGAAGGTGGTGGGGTCCACACCCAGGTAGTACGTGCCGGCGGGGACGTTGGGGATGGTGAAGGTGCCGTCCGCCCTGCCCACGCCCTCGTGGGTGACGAAGGTGCCCCCCTCGAAGACGAGCGCCCTGGGGGCGGAGGCCGAGAGATCCACCGGGCGGCGGACCTCTCCGGACTGCGTCAGGGTGAGCACGGCCCGCTGTCCGGTGACGCCGGGCGGCACCCCCGCGTCCGTGCCCGCGTCGGGAGGGGACGGCTCCTGGGACGGGCATCCCACCGTCCCCAGGGAGAGTGCCAGGCATGACAGCAGGCAAACCAGGGTCCGGCTCGAGCGCATCGTCCACCTCCGTGGGTACACGAGCCCCCCGGGATGGGGGGCACTGCCTAAGAGGCCGCGCGCTGGGCGTCGGGGGCGGACTCCGGCGCCACCAGCCGGCCCGAGTCCAGCCGCACGAGCCGATCCGCCACGTGGAAGTAGCGATCGTCGTGGCTGATGACGAGCACGGCCTTGCCCGCGCGCTTCATCTCGGGGAGCAGCTCCTCGTAGAAGATCTGCTTGAAGACCGGATCCTGGTCCGCGGCCCACTCGTCGAAGACGTAGACGGGGCGATCCTCCAGCCACGAGGCGAGCAGCGCCAGGCGCTTGCGCTGGCCCAGCGACAGCTCGGTGGTGGAGAGCTTCCCGTCCGTGACGCGCACCTTCTGATCCAGGTTCAGCCGCTTCAGGTAGTGCGCCACCTTCTCGGACTGCTCGGGCGGGGCCAGGCCGAGCAGGCTCTCGAAGAGGTGGAAGTCCGAGAAGACGGTGGAGAAGAGCTGGCGGTAGGCGTCGCGCGTGGCCTCGGTGACGGGCTGGCCATCCAACCGCACCTCGCCGGCCTCGGGCGTGTAGAGGCCGGTGAAGATCTTCGCCAGGCTCGTCTTGCCGCTGCCGTTGCCGCCCACCAGGAAGAGCAGCTCGCCCGGCTCGATGCTCAGGTTGATGGGGCCGAGCGTGAAACGGCCATCGTCATTCTCGCGGTGGTACGTATGGGTGACGTCCACCAGCTCCAGCTTGCGGAAGGCGCGCGGCGCGGTGCTGGCGGGCAGGGTCTTGGCCGTCTCGGCGGTGGCCTCCAGGGACAGGCCCATCTCCTCCACCTTCTTCAACGCCACGTCCGCGCGCGCCAGGAAGGGCACGAACTCGGTGAGCGTCTGCAGCGGCTGCTGCAGGTAGAGCACCGTGAGCGAGTAGCCCGTCAGCTCGGCCAGGCTCAGCGTGCTGAAGGAGGGCATGGCGAAGATGAGCAGGCCGATGACGACGAAGAACAGGAACATGCCCCAGCTGCTGCTGGCCGAGTAGATGTTGAGGCTGCGCGTGTACAGGCGCCGCAGCGCCTCCGCCGTGCCCTCCAGCTGCTCGCCGAGGAAGACCTCGCGGCGGCCGCTGTTGAGCTTGAGCTCCTTGATGCCGTCGGTGAGCGAGCGGAAGTGCTTGAAGAGCACGTCCTGCGTCTTGCGGGCCTCGCCGAGCCCCTTCACGGCCAGGCTGCTGAAGAAGGAGAACGACAGCACGCCGAGCACCATGAAGACGATCATGCCCAGGAAGAGCTTCCAGGACAGCCACGCCATCCACACCAGACAGCCGAGGAGGATGGCGGCGTTGACGACGATCAGGGGCAGCAACATCAGCCCGCTGCTGACCGTGACGATGTCGTCGGTCAGCGTGGCGGTCATCCGGTGGGCCCCCAGCTCCTCGAAGCGGCGCAGGGGCGCCGAGACGATGCTGCGGCTGAGCCGCAGACGCATGCTGTAGAGCGCTTGCTGCTGCATGCCGTTGAGCAGCACCTGCGAGATGATGCGGGTCACCAGCGCCAGCAGCATCAGGCCGATGAAGCCACCCACCAGGGTGCGCTCCGGAATGTCGGTGCCGGTCAGCTTGCGGTTGATGAGCGCGATGAGCGCGGCGCTGCTGCCTCCGGAGATCAGCCCGCAGAGGGCCGACAGGAGGACGCTGCCCCGCGAGGCGCGTAGCAAGAGGGCCAGGAGTTTCATGGGGTCCTTTGGATCTCGGTGGCCTGCCGCTCGTGGGCGCGCTCCAGGTACTCGCGCAGCCGCTCGGCCACCGACTGTACATAGGGTTGCTTCAACAGCTCGAAGTGTGCTCCGGGTACCTCGTGGATGTCCAGCCTGCCCGAGGGAGGCACCAGGGCCGCCCAGCCCCGGTCTTCCGTCTGGCCCTCCGCCGCCTTGGCGGCGCGCAGCAGGGTGAACTGCTCCCCCACGTAGGTCGTGGGCTTGTAGTACCAGCTGGCACGCAGGTTGGCCTCGAAGACGTCCCGCAGGCCACGCACCTGCTCGATTCCCACGTCCGGCAGGGCGAGGTTGGTCTGGCGGGCCGTCTCCATGATGACCTGGAGCAGCTCCTCGCGGTCCAGCGACTTCACCAGCTCCTCGGGCACCTTGAAGCCATTGCCGACGAACTCCTCCACCAGGCCCACGAAGGCCTGCTTGAGGGCCTCTTCCTCGTTCGTCACGTGCGCGGGGCGCCCGTTGGGCACCTGCGAGTCGATGAGCATCAACACCTCCACCTGCTCGCCCTGGCGCAGCAGCTGCTGGGCCATCTCGTAGGCGATGACGCCGCCCATGGACCAGCCGCCGAGCAGGTAGGGCCCGGACGGCTGGAGGGTGCGGATGGCCTCCACGTAGAGGGCCGCCATCTCCTCGATCGTCTTGAGGGGAGGCAGCGAGCCGTCCATGCCTTGCGACTCGAGGGCGTAGACCGGCTGCTTCGGACCCAGCTGACGCGCCAGCTCGGAGTACCCGATGACGGTACCGCCCACCGGGTGGACGACGAAGAGCGGACGGCGGGGGTCATCCTTCTCCCGGGGCACGAGCGGCACCAGGGGCGTCCAGGCCCGCTGCTCCGAGCGCAGCAGCTGCGCGAGCTTCTCCACCGTGGGCGCCTGGAAGAGCGCGGCCAGGGGCAGGGTGCGGCCCGTCACCTCGCGCAGCCGGCCCATGAGGCGCACGGCGAGCAGCGAGTGGCCACCCAGGTCGAAGAAGTTGCTGTGCGCGCCCACCGGGTGCACGCCCAGCACGTCCTCCCAGATGCGCGCGATCTGCAGCTCCAGGGCATCGCGCGGCGGCACGAAGGCGCCCGCCACCTCGATGCGGCCCTGATCCGGCGCGGGCAGGGCCTTCCGGTCCACCTTGCCACTGGAGTTGAGCGGCAGCTTCTCCAGGGCCACGAAGGCGGAGGGCACCATGTACTCCGGCAGCTTCTTGCGCAGGGCGCCGCGCAGCTCGGTCAGGTCGAACGTCTGACCCTCGCGGGCCACGAGGTAGGCCACCAGCCGCTTGTCTCCGGGCGTGTCCTCGCGAGCCACGACGGTGGCCTGCTGCACGCTCGGGTGGCTGGAGAGCACCGCTTCGATCTCCTCCAGCTCGATGCGGAAGCCGCGCACCTTCACCTGGAAGTCCACGCGGCCCAGGTAGTCGATGCTCCCGTCCGGCAGGTAGCGCACCAGGTCCCCGGTCCGGTACAGGCGGGCGCCGGGCTGCTGGCTGAACGGATCCGCCACGAACTTCTGCGACGTCAGCTCGGGACGGCGCAGGTAGCCGCGGGCCACGCCAGCGCCGCCGACGTACAGCTCGCCGGGGACACCCACGGGCACGGGCTGCATGCGCGCATCCAGCACGTAGCCGCGCACGTTGGGCAGCACCCGTCCGAGCGTGGGCCTGGGCCAGTCCCGCACCTCGCACGCCGTGGTGTCCACCGTGCACTCGGTGGGGCCGTAGACGTTGAAGAAGCGGGTGCGCGGGTGCTGGGACAGCGTGGTCCACAGCGCCTCGTCCAGGGCCTCGCCACCCACCAGCACGCGCGTGGGCACGTTCTCGGTGCGGGTGGCCAGGCCCGCGCTCAGCAACAGCCGCAGGTGCGAGGGCGAGCAGTCCAGGACGTCCACCTGGTCGCGCGCCAGCAGCGCCAGCAGCGCGTCCACGTCGCCACGGGCCTGGTCGGGCACCATGCACAGCGCGTGGCCGTCCAGGATGCGCACGAGCTGCTTCACCGACGCATCGAAGGACAGCGGCGCGTTGAGCGACACCCGCTGCGGCGCCTGGACGTCGGCGTACACGGTGCAGGCCAGGGCGTGGCGCAGGTTGAGCACGGAGCCCTGCTGGATCATCACGCCCTTGGGCACGCCGGTGGAGCCCGAGGTGTAGATGACGTAGGCCAGGTCCTCGGGACCGTTGACGTGGGGCGGGTTCTCCACGCTCTCGCGGGCAATCTGCTCCGCGTCCGTGTCCAGGCAGATGACCTGGGCGGAGGGGGCCTGGAGCCGGGAGAGAAGATGCTGCTGGGTGAGCAGCACCGGCGCCCGCGAGTCCTCGAGCACGAGGGCCAGTCGCTCCTGCGGGTAGTTGGGATCCAACGGCACGTAGGCACCACCGGCCTTGAGGATGCCGAACACGGCCACCACCTGCTCCAGCGAGCGCTCCAGGCACATGGCCACCAGCACGTTGGGGCCGATGCCCCGCGCGCGCAGCAGGTGGGCGAGCTGGTTGGCGCGCTGGTTGAGCTCGCGGAAGGTGAGCCGCGAGCCCTCGAACAGGAGGGCCAGGGCGTCCGGCGTGCGCGCCACCTGGGCCTCGAACGCGGCGGTGAGCGACGGCTCGAAGGGGAAGTCGCGCCGGGTCTCGTTCCACTCCACGAGCATCTGCCGCCGCTCCGCGTCGGAGAGCAGGGACAGCAGGCCCAGGCTCCGCTCGGGGTCGGCGACGGCTCCCTCCAGCAGGACGCGCAGGTGTCCCACCAGCCGCGCGGCCGTCCGCGCCTCGTACAGGTCCGCGTTGTAGCGCAGCACACCGGCGAGGGCTCCGGCCTCCTCGGCGAAGGTGAGGCCCATCTCGAAGCGCGCCGTCTGCGTGTCCACCTCCAGCGGGCTCAGCTTCATCCCGGGAGACTCCAGCGCCTGCACGGGCGTGTTCTGGAAGGTGAGCATCACCTGGAAGAGCGGCGTGCGGCTCAAGTCACGCTCGGGGTGCAGCTCCTCCACGAGCTTCTCGAAGGGCAGCTCCTGGTGGGCGTAGGCGCCGAGCGTCGTCTCGCGCACCTGGGCCAGCAGGGCGCGGAAGCTCTGCTGGGGCGAGAGGCGCGAGCGCAGGACGAGCGTGTTGACGAAGAAGCCGATGAGGCTCTCCACCTCCGTCCGCGTGCGGCCGGCGATGGGCGAGCCCACGGAGATATCGTCCTGCCCCGAGTAGCGCGAGAGCAGCACCTGGAAGGCCGCCAGCAGCAGCATGAAGGGCGTGACACCCTCGCGCTTGCAGAGCTCGAGCAGGGCCCGCGACAGCTCCGCGGGGAACACCACGGGCTGGGCGGCGCCGCGCAGGGTCATCACGGGAGGCCGGGGCCTGTCCGTGGGCATCTCCAGCGCGCGAGGCGCCCCCTCGAGCTGCTGGCGCCACCAGCCGAGCTGCTTCTCGAGCACCTCGCCCTGGAGCCAGCCGCGCTGCCACGCCGCGTAGTCCGCGTACTGCACGGGCAGCTCCGGCAGCGGCGAGGGCTTGCCCTGGTTGAAGGCCTGGTAGAGCGCCGCCACCTCGCGCACCAGCACGCCCATGGACCAGCCATCCGAGATGATGTGGTGCAGGGTGACCACGAGCACGTGCTGTTGCTCGGACAGCCGCACCAGCAGGGCGCGCAGCAGCGGCCCCCGCTGGAGATCGAACGGCCGCATCGCGTGCTCGGTGGTGATTTTACGCACCTCGGCCTCGAGCTCCGCGGGAGGCAGCGGTTGCGCCTCCACCTTCTCCAGCGTCAGGGAGCTGTCGGGGGAGATGACCTGCACGGGCTCGTTCTGCTGGAACTGGAAGGTGGTGCGCAGCGACTCGTGGCGCCGCACCAGCTCGGTGAGGCTCTTCTCCAGCGCCACCACGTCCAGCTCGCCCTCCAACCGCACGGCGGTGGGTACGTTGTAGAAGGAGTTGCCCGGCTGGAGCTGGTCGAGGAACCACAGGCGCTGCTGGGCGAAGGACAGGGGCAGGGCGCCCTCGCGCGAGACGCGGACGAGGGGCGGCGTCTGGACACCCTGGCCGGAGCGGATGGCCGCGTCGAGCCTCCCCGCCAGCGTGGCGACGGTGGGGGCCTCGAACAGGTCTCGCAGCGGCAGCTCCACCTGGAAGGCGGTGCGGATGCGCGAGCGCAGCTGCGTGGCCAGCAGGGAGTGGCCACCCAGCTCGAAGAAGTTGTCGTGGGCGCCGATGCGCGGCGCCTTGAGCACCTCGGACCAGAGCTGGGCGAGCATCTGCTCGGTCTCGTTGCGAGGGGCCACGTACTCCTGGCTCGTCTGCAGCTGATCCGGCACGGGCAGGGCCTTGCGGTCCACCTTGCCGTTGGGGTTGAGCGGCAGCTTGTCGAGCACCATGAGCGCCGAGGGCACCATGTACTCGGGCAGGCTCTGCTTGAGGAAGGCGCGCAGCTCCATGGCCACGAGCGTGTGCCCGGGCTGGGCCACGAGGTACGCCACCAGGCGCTTGTCGCCCGGGGAGTCCTCGCGCGCCACCACCACGACGTCGCGCACGCCCGGGTGGGCCCGGAGCGCCGTTTCGATCTCCCCCAGCTCGATGCGGAAGCCGCGCACCTTCACCTGGTTGTCGATGCGGCCCAGGTACTCGAGCTGGCCGTCCGGCAGGTACCGGACCCGGTCGCCGGTGCGGTAGAGGCGCTCACCGGGCGTGGAGGAGAAGGGATTGGGGACGAAGCGCTCGGCGGCCAGCTCCGGACGGTACAGGTAGCCACGGGCCAGTCCCGCGCCGCCCAGGTAGAGCTCGCCCGGCACGCCCACCGGAACCAGCTGCATGCTGGCGTCCAGCACGTAGCCCTGGGTACCCGCCAGCGGCTTGCCGATGGTGGGCTCGCGCTGGGAGTCCCGGGGCACGCGCACGAAGGTGGAGTAGGTGGTGTCCTCCGTGGGGCCGTAGAGGTTGTAGAGGGCCTCCACGTGGGGCAGCTCGTGGATGAGCCGCGCGAGGGCGCCGGTGAGCGGCTCGCCCGCGAGGTTGACGGTGCGCACCGACGTGGGCACGCCCTGGCCCCGCACCAGCTCCGCCATGGCGGAAGGCACGGTGTTGACGAGGGTGACCTCGTCGCGCGCCTCGAGCGTGGGCAGCGCGAGCGCGTTCTCGGCCACGATGACCGCGCCGCCGCGGCTCAGGGGCGCGAAGAGCTCGAAGACGGAGAGGTCGAAGTTGAGCGAGGTGGCCGCGAGCACACCGGAGAGCTGCTCGCGCGAGAAGACGCCCAGCGCCCAGTGGATGAAGGCCACGGAGTTGCGGTGCTCGAGCGAGACACCCTTGGGCCGGCCGGTGGAGCCGGAGGTGTAGAGCACGTAGGCCAGGTTGCTGGGGTGCACCGGGGCCCGGCTCCGCCCGGCGGGCAGCGAGTCGAGCTGCGCCTGGGCCTCGTCCAGCATCAGCACGTGGGCCGGGTGCTCCGGCAGGGAGCCCGCGGCGCGCTGCTGGGTGAGCAGCACGGGCACGCCCGTGTGCTGGAGCATGTAGCCCAGACGGTCCGACGGGTAGGCGGGGTCGAGGGGCACGTAGGTGCCGCCGGCCTTGAGCACGCCCAGCACGGCGATCACCAGGAGCTCGGAGCGCTCCAGGCACACGCCGACCTTCACCTCGGGACCCACGCCGAGCTGGCGCAGGCGCGCGGCGAGCTGGTTGGAGCGGCGCTCCAGCTCCCGGTAGGTGAGGCGCCGGGTGCCGGAGATGACGGCGACGGCGTCCGGGGTCCGGTCCACCTGCGCCTCCACGAGGTGGTGGAGGCAGGTGTCACCCACGGGCTGGGGCAGCGGCTCGCTCCAGTCCACGAGGAGCTGGCGGCGCTCGGCCTCGCCCAGCAGGGACAGCTGCCAGAGCTCGAGCTCGGGCGTGGCGGCGATGCCCTCCAGCAGCACGTGCAGGTGCCCCAGCATGCGCTGGAGGGTGGGGGCCTCGTACAGGTCGGTGTTGTACTCCAGCTCTCCCGCGAAGCCCTGCTCCGTCTCCATGAAGCCCAGGGACAGGTCGAACTTGGCCGTGTCGCCGGGGAGCTCCATGGGACGCAGCGTCAGGCCGGGCAGGGACTGCTCCGGCATGGGCGCGTTCTGCACGGTGAACATGACCTGGAAGAGCGGCGAGCGGCTCAGGTCGCGCTCGGGCTGGAGCGCCTCCACCAGCTTCTCGAAGGGCATCTCCTGGTGGGCATAGGCGCCCAGGGTTGTCTCCCTCACGCTCGCGAGCAGCTCGCGGAAGCTCCGCTGGGGCGAGAGCTGGGAGCGCAGGATGAGCGTGTTGACGAAGAAGCCGATGAGGCCTTCCACGCCACCCCGGTTGCGGCCAGCGATGGGCGAGCCGACGGAGATGTCGTCCTGTCCCGAGTAGCGGGACATGAGCACCTGGAAGGCCGCGAGCAGCAGCATGAAGGGCGTGGCGCCTTCCTTCAGGGCCAGGCTCTTGAGGGCGCGGGAGAGCGGGAACGGCAGCTGCGTGCGCAGGGTCGCGCCGCGGTGGGTCTGCACGGGAGGCCGGGGCTTGTCCGTGGGCAGCTCCAGCGCGTGGGGCGCGCCCGCCAGCTGCTGGCGCCACCAGCCGAGCTGCTCCTCGAGCACCTCGCCCTGGAGCCAGCCACGCTGCCAGGCGGAGTAGTCGGCGTACTGCACGGGCAGCTCGGGCAGGGGCGAGGGCCGGCCCTGGGAGAAGGCCTCGTAGAGCGCACCCATCTCGCGCACCAGCACACCCATGGACCAGCCGTCCGAGATGATGTGGTGCATGGTCAGCAGCAGCACGTGGTTCTGAGCCTCCTGCCGCAGCAGCAGGGCGCGCAGCAGGGGCCCGCGGCTGAGGTCGAAGGGCTTCATCGCGTCCTCCGCCGCCAGCCGCCGCAGCTCGGCCTCACGCTCGGAGGGCGGCAGCGACTGGAGCTCCACCACCCGCAGGGGCATGACGCCCTGGGGCGCGATGAGCTGCACCGGCTGGCCGTCCGCGTCCTGGCCGAAGGTGGTGCGCAACGATTCGTGGCGCTGGAGCAGCTCCTCGAAGCTGCGCTCCAGGGCCGCCACGTCGAGCTGTCCCTCCAGCCGCACCAGCATGGGGATGTTGTAGAAGGCGCCGCTCGGCTGCAGCTGCTCCAGGAACCACAGACGCTGCTGGGAGAACGAGAGCGGCAGCGAGCCCTCGCGAGACACCCGCGTCAGTGCCGGAGCCCTGGACAGGGCCGTGCCGCGCGAGGCGTCGATGCGCATGGCCAGCCCGGCCAGCGTGGGCGCGTCGAACAGCTCGCGCAGGGGCAGCTCCACCTGGAAGGACTCGCGGATGCGCGCCACCACCTGCGTGGCGAGCAGCGAGTGGCCGCCCAGCTCGAAGAAGTTGTCGTGGATGCCCACGCGGGGCATGCGGAGCACCTCGGACCAGAGCGCGGCCAGCCGCTCCTCGGTCTCGTTGCGCGGGGCCACGTACTCCTGGCTGGCCGCCGGCTGCTCCGGCACGGGCAGCGCCTTGCGGTCCACCTTGCCGTTGGGCGAGAGCGGCAGCGTATCGAGCACCACGAATGCCGAGGGCACCATGTACTCGGGCAGGCGCTGCTTCATCCAGGCGCGCAGGTCGCTGGCCTCGGGAATGGCGTCGTTGGCGACGACGTAGGCCACCAGGCGCTTGTCGCCAGGGACGTCCTCGCGCACCACCACCACGGTCTCGCGCACCTGGGGGTTCTGGGCGAGCACGGACTCCACTTCACCCAGCTCGATGCGGAAGCCACGCACCTTCACCTGGTTGTCGATGCGGCCGAGGAACTCGATGCGGCCATCGGGCAGGTAACGGGCGAGGTCTCCGGTGCGGTAGAGGCGCCCACCGGGCTCGGAGCTGAAGGGGTTCGGGACGAACTTCTCGGCGGTGAGCTCGGGGCGATTGAGGTAGCCGGAGGCGAGGCCGTCACCACCGGTATAGAGTTCGCCAGCCACGCCGGCGGGCACCGGCTGCATCCACGCATCCAGCAGGTACACCTGGGTGTTGGAGATGGGCGTGCCGATGGACACGGTGTGGCCCACCTGCGACACCTCGCTCATGGGGTAGCAGCAGGTGAAGGTGGTGTTCTCGGTGGGACCGTAGCCGTTGACGAGCAGGCCACCGTGGGAGAGCCGCTCCTTCACGCGGCCCACGGGGAGAACGTCACCACCGGCCAGCAGCTGACGCACGCCGCGCAGGGCGTGGGGCTGGGTGGCCTGCATCTGCTCGAAGAGAGCGGCGGTGAGCCACAGGGTGGTGATGCCGGAGCGCACCAGCGCCGTGCCCAGCTCATCCAGCGATGGAGTGCCCGCCGGGTAGACGACGAGCTTCGCGCCATGGAGCAACGCGCCCCACAGCTCAAGGGTGGAGGCGTCGAAGGAGATGGGAGCCAGCTGGAGGAAGACCTCCTGGGGGCCCATGTCGATGAAGGTGCTGCCCTGGACCAGACGCACGACGCCACGGTGAGGCACGCACACGCCCTTGGGCCGGCCGGTGGAGCCGGAGGTGTACATGATGTAGGCGGTGTTGTCGGCGGAGGGGCCCGAGGAGGGATTGCTCTCCGGGTGTGCCCGCACCTGCTCCCAATCCGCATCGAGCCGGATGAAGAGCGCGTCCCGGGCGGGGAGGGCGTTGGCCAGGTGGGACTGGGTGAGGATGACCTTCACGCCGGTGTCCTGGAGCATGAAGGACAGGCGGTCGGCGGGGTAGGAGGGGTCGAAGGGGACGTAGGTACCGCCAGCCTTGAGGACGC
>NZ_DBNGVP010000220.1:0-9071 GCF_057119385.1 Archangium sp.
CCTCCCCGAGTCGTGGGCCCAGCAGCAGGCTCAGCAGCGATAGGCTTGTCGACGTGCCGTCCATCACGCGGCCACCGTGCCACGCTTCTTGATGGCCTACACCCTGGGCTGGACCGGACCCTTACGGCACGCCCGTGCGCGTCGTGGTGGTGAAGAACGAGCACCGCACCTTCCTTTTCGACGCCCAGGGCAAGCTCCAGTCCATCTTCGGCAACGCCGTGGGCACTCGCGCCACCCAGACGGACCCGGGCCTGAAGAAGGTGACGGGCAAGCTCGACGAGGCCCAGTCCCACGCCCTCGGAAAGAAGCTGTGGGGCGGACCCGTCTTCGGGCCTCGCATCATCGACCTCTCGTGGGCCGATGGCTCCCGCTCGGGTGAGGAGCTCCATGGCACCAGCGCTCCCGCACAGCAGGGCGAGGACGTGTCGCACGGATGCGTCCGCCACGACAACGCCGACATCATCGCCCTCTACGACGCGCTGAAGGTGGGGGACATGGTGGCCATCGTCGACAGCATCAACGATCCGAACCTGAAGGCCCCGCCCGCCACGCCCACGGGCCTGCCGGACCTCTCGGGCGCCGTGGCTTCGCGCAAGTAGACGTCCCCGGGACTCGGGAAGCACCGGGCGAGCCACAGGCTCAACCCGGGAACCGGGCACCCTCACCCCGTCCCTCTCCCGGAGGGCGAGGGGAAATGGGCTCGGTGGGGCGAGGGGTCCTGACGAGGTGCTCGAGCCGCTCGAGCGACACGCTCAGAAGTAGCGCTTGCGCTTGCTGCTCGGGAGGATGCCCAGCACCTCGCGGTACTTGGCCACCGTGCGCCGGGCGATCTCCGTCCCCTGCGCCTTCAGCAGCTCGACGATCTTCTGGTCCGAGTACGGATTGCGCGGATCTTCCTGCGACACCAGCTGCTTGATGTGGTGCTTCACCGCCTCGCTCGCCGTGTCCTCTCCGGACACGCGGGCAATGGACGAGTTGAAGAAGTACTTCAGCTCGAAGATGCCCTGCGGGGTGTGCACGTACTTGTTCGTCGTCACGCGCGACACCGTCGACTCGTGCATCCCGATGTCCTCGGCCACGTCCCGCAGAATCAGCGGCTTGAGGTGGGCAATCCCCTGGTCCAGGAAGTCCTTCTGGAACTTCACGATGCTCTCGGTGACCTTGTAGATGGTGCGCTGGCGCTGGTGGATGGAGCGGATGAGCCACTGCGCGCTGCGCAGCTTCTCCTGGATGAACTCCTTCGTCTGCCCCGGCCCCACCCCGCCACTCTTCAGCGCGTTGCGGTACGTGCCAGAAATCCGCAGCTTCGACAGGCCGTCGTCATTCAGCACCACCGTGTACTCGTCCTCGCCCATCTTGTAGACGAACACGTCCGGGGTGATGTACTGCGCGTCGTCCCCGCTGAAGTTGCGGCCCGGCTTCGGGTCCAGCTTCGGCAACAGCTTGGACGCCTCCACCACCTCCTCGAGCGGCACCTTCAAGTCCTTCGCGATCGCCGGAAGGTTCTTGCTCTCGAGGTACTTCATGTGCCGCTTGATGATGAGGCCCAGCAGCGGCGCGTGCTTGTCCCTCAGCGCCGACACCTGGATGAGCAGGCACTCCTGCAGATCTCTCGCGGCGCAGCCCTTGGGCTCCAGGTTCTGGATGCGGCGCAGCGTGCGCTCGGCCAGCCCCATGGGCACGTCCGCCTCGTTGGCCAGGCGGATGAGCGGATCTCCCTCCACGTCCTCCAGCTTCAGGTACCCGTCGTGGTCCAGGTTGCCCAGGATCAGCATCCCGATGCGCCGCTCGGCCTCGTTGAGCCGCAGCGTCCCGAGCTGCTCCTGCAGGTGATCGACCAGGTCCTCCTTCTCCACCAGGTTGGCTTCGAAGGACGGCATGTCCTCGGTCGCCACGTTGCCCTTGTTGGAGGCGGTCGTGGGCTCGTTGAACTGGTAGCTGTTGAGGTAGGCCTCCCAGTCGATCTCCGGCGGACCATCCCCATCCGCCTTGAACTCGGGCGCCGCGTCCGGGGTCCGGGCTTCCACCCCCGCCGGCATCTCCGTGTTCGCCGCCTCCATGGAGGCCTCGCCCGGCTCCTTGTCGGAGGTATCGCCAAAAGGCGTCTCGTCGGGCTGCTCCAGGAGGGGGTTCTGGTCCATCTCCTCGCGGACCTGCTCCAGCAGCTCCATCCGCGAGAGTTGCAGCAGCTTGATGGCCTGCTGCAGCTGGGGCGTCATCACCAGCTGCTGCGACAGCTTCAGGCTCTGCTTGAGTTCCATCGCCATTTCTATCTCCCGCCCGTTTCAACAATCGACTCGACGGCGGCCCGCCATCAAGGACCGTGCCAAAGTAGCAAGGCCCCCTGACTTCGTCCAGTGTCCGAGAGTCCGGCCCGCACTTTGCATTTTGTGAAATTCTTCTTTTATTCCGCCTACTTGCACTGTCTCCATCCAACGGGGAGACGTTGCGCAATGGACGTGCCGGCCCGAGGCGGCGAGCGGCTCCAGCCGGTCCGCGAGCCCCCCACGGGGCCGGAAACCCGGCCCTCAAACCGACTGCAAGCGGAATCGCTCCCCGAGGTACACCGCCCGCGCCCGGGCCGAGGAGGCAATCTGCTGCGGGGTGCCCTCCTCCAGGATTTCACCCTGTGCGATGATGTAGGCGCGGTCGCAGATGCCCAGGGTGTCCTGGACATTGTGGTCGGTGATGAGGACGCCCAGGCCCCGGGACTTCAGGTGGGCGATCTGCCGCTGGAGGTCCCCCACGTTGATGGGGTCCACGCCGGCGAAGGGCTCGTCGAAGAGGATGAAGCGCGGGTTGGGGATGAGCGAGCGGGCAATCTCGGCGCGGCGCCGCTCGCCCCCGGAGAGCGTCTCGCCGAAGGACCAGGCCACGTGGCTCAGGCCGAACTCCTCCAGCAGCTCGCGGGCGCGGCGCTCCCGGGCCGCCTTGTCCAGGCCCTTCTGCAGCTCCAGCACGGAGAGGAAGTTCTCGTGCACCGTGAGCTTGCGGAAGACGGAGGCCTCCTGTGGGAGGTAGCCCAGGCCGCGCAGGGCCCGGCGGTGCATGGGCAGGGACGTGAGGTCCTCGTTGTCCACGCGCACCCGCCCCGCGTCGGGCCGCACCAGGCCCACCACCATGTTGAAGCTCGTCGTCTTGCCGGCGCCGTTGGGCCCGAGCAGCCCCACCACCTCGCCCTGCGCGACATGGAAGGAGACGCCCTGCACCACCCGGCGCTTGCGGAAGCTCTTCTGCAGACCCTCTGCGTGGAGATGGCTCGTCATGGCTGCTTCGTTCCCCCCGTCTTGTCCTTGCGCCGCTGCTCCTGCTCCTTCAGGGGCGCCGTCTTGAAGACGACGGTGGCGTCATCTCCCTCGAAGCTCTTGCCCCCGAGGGCCATGCGCACCTGGGTGCCCCGGAAGTGGATCATCGGATCCTCCGCCTCGGGATTGCCCGTCACCACCAGCATGCCGGTGGGGACGTCGAGGCGGGCGCGAGCGCCCTTCGCGCGGCGATCTCCATCCACCGCGCGCACGTTGCCCACGCAATCGGCACGCGTCACCTCCCGCGTGCCGTTGTAGTAGGCGGTCAGTTTGTCGCACCGCAAATCCATGGTCCGGTGCTTCACCGTCACATCACCCGAGAAGACAGCCTGCGAGCGCGTGCCATTCACCCGCTTGGACGTGATGACCACGGGGTTGTTCTGCGGAGCCCCCTTCACCTCGACGGGCGCCGACTTGAAGGTGACGGTGGCGTCCTTCACCTCGAAGTTCTGGCTGCCCAGCATCAGGCGCAGCTCGGAGCCCTCGAGGTGGGCCGCGGGGTCCTGCGCCTCGGGGTTGCCCGTCACCACGAGCAGGCGGCCAGGCACGTCGAAGTCCGCCCGCTCGCCCTGGGCGGTGCGCTCGCCGTCCACCGCGCGCACGTTGCCCACGCACTCGCCGCGCGTCGCCGTGTACTTGCCGGCGTACTGCGCGTAGTGCGCGGTGAGCTCGTCACACCGCAGGTCCATCGACTCGCGCCGGGCCCGCACGTCCTCCTTGAACATCAAGGTGGACTGGTCGCGCAGGATGGTCATCTTCTTGGAGGTGATCTCCGTCTCGCCCCCCTTCGGGGCGGCCACGGCCGTGTTGGGAGCGCGAGTGCCCGTGCTGGCGGTGGCCGCGGCGGGCTGCACCGGCTGGGCGACGAAGAAGGCCGTGACCAGGTACTCAATCACCGCGTGGCCCCCTGGACGTTCGCCCGCACCGAGCCCTCGAAGTCGAACTGCCCCGTGGGGAAGGACAGGGAGAAGGCGTCCGCCCGCATGCGGCCATTCGGTCCCGTCACCTCGACACCCTCCGTGCCTCGCGCCACCTGCTGGCTTCCGTCATACGTGGCGCGCGGGGTGTGCGCCACCAGGCCGGACGCCGTGCGCACCTCCACGTCTCCCGAGGCCACCAGCTGCCGCGCGCCCGGGTTGCCCTCCATGAGCTTCGCGCGCACCGTCGTGCCACCCGCCTGCTTGCCCTTGGGGGCGGTGCCGTTCGCGCCCTTGTCCGGCACGTGCACGGTGGCCTGGGTGGCGGTGAGCTCGCCCGTCCGGTCCCAGGTGGCCAGCGTGGCCTCGCCCGTCATGGACAGGGTGCTGCCGTCGTACGAGCGCAGCCGCACCCCATGCATCACCACGGCGGGCGGCGCGGAGGCATCTTCGGTGGCCTGCTTCTGGGTGCAGGCCGCCAGGAGGGCGAGGAGGCTGAGGAGGGGACGTCGCACGAGGCGTATCTCTATCACCGGGCGGGGGTGGGACGGGTCTTCCAACGCTGGTGCATCCACACCCATTGCTCGGGGGCCCGGCGGATGGCCGCCTCGATGCCGAGCGAGAGAGCGGCCGTGAGCGCCACGGCATCCGCCTCGCGGTCCCCGCTCGCCTGCCAGGGCACCTCCTCCATCCAGAGGCGGTAACCGTCGCCTTCCCGCTGACAGAAGCCCACCACCACCGCCGCGCCGGTGCGCAGCGCCAGGTCCGCCGCCGCGCGAGGCGTCGCGGCCAGCTCACCGAAGAAGGGCACGAAGACGGACTGCACCTTCATGTCCTGGTCGATGAGCAGCCCCAGGACTTCTCCCGCCTTGAGGGCGCGCAGCATGGCCCGGGCCGCGCCCTCCTGGCCCCGCCAGATGCTGCGCACCCCGCCCTGCGCGCGGAACCGCTCGACGAGCGCGGTGAGCCGCGGGTCCGTGGTCTCCTTGGCGATGCTCTGGCTGGGGTAGCCCGCGCGCGCCACCCGCCGGGCCAGCAACTCCCAGTTGCCCACATGGCCGGACACGAAGACGACGCCCTTGCCCCGGGCGAGCGCCGCCTCCAGGACGCTCCTGTCGCGGGCCTCCCAGCGGACCAGGTGCTCCAACCGCCGGTCCATGGCGGCGGTGGCGCCCACCTCGAAGGCGGCCATGCCCAGGTGGCGGAAGGAGGCGCGGGCGAGCTCATGCCGCTCCGCGTCGGACTTCTCGGGGAAGGCCCGGGCCAGTGACTTCAAGGCCTTGCGGCGCTCCCCGTCGGCCACGGCGAAGGCGAACCGGCCGAAGCCCGCCCCCAACCACCGGGCCAGGCCCAGCGGCAGGAGGCTGACGATGGCCAGTGCCGCACGGACGAGCAGGTAGCGGAGGAAACGCTTGAGACGCTTTGCTAAGGGTGGGCGCTCCACGAGCGTTTCCATATCCCATGCGCGAATACAACTTCGACGGCATCGTCGGTCCCACCCACAATTATGGCGGCCTGTCGCCCGGCAACCTGGCGTCCTCCCTGCACGGCGGCGAGGTGAGCCACCCCCGCGAGGCGGCCCTCCAGGGCCTGGAGAAGATGCGCTTCGTCGCGGGCCTCGGGGTGGGCCAGGCGGTGCTACCGCCACAGCCGAGGCCCTCGCTCAAGACGCTGCGCGCGCTGGGCTTCACCGGCACGGACGAGGAGGTCATCACCCGGGCCGGGAAGGAGGCCGAGCACCTGCTGCGGCTGACGTCCAGCTCGGCGGCCATGTGGACGGCGAACGCGGCCACGGGCGCGCCCTCGGAGGACACGGCGGACGGGCGCATGCACCTGACGCCGGCCAACCTCCAGCAGATGTTCCACCGGGCGCTGGAGGCGGAGACGACGCACGCGGTGCTGCGCTCCATCTTCGCGGACGAGAAGCACTTCGCGGTGCATGCGCCGCTGCCCGGGGGCGGGCACTTCGCGGACGAGGGCGCGGCCAACCACATCCGGCTGGTGACGCCGGGGCACAAGGCGGTGCACGTGCTCGCCTGGGGCCGCAGCGCGTGGCGGGACGATGTGCGCCACCCCACCCGCTTCCCCGCGCGGCAGACGTACGAGTCGAGCCAGGCGCTCGCGCGGCTCCACAAGTTGGACCCGGCGCAGGTGCTGCTGCCACAGCAGGCTCCCGAGGGCATTGACGCGGGCGCCTTCCACACGGACGTGATGGCGGTGGGCAACGAGAGCTTCCTCATGCTGCACGAGCTGGCCTTCGTGGACCCGCGGGGGCTGCTGAAGACGCTGCGCGAGAAGCTGGGCGAGGGCTTCACGTACGTGCTGGCCACCAACGAGGAGCTGCCGGCGCGGGACGCGGTGAAGGCCTACCCGTTCAACTCGCAGGTGCTGACGCTGCCGGATGGCACCATGGCCATCATCGCGCCCGAGGAGAGCCGGGAGACGGAGCCGGCGCGGCGCTTCCTGGAGCGCGTGGTGGCGGAGAACAACCCGGTGAAGCGCGTGTATTACCTGGACGTGCGCCAGTCGATGAACAACGGCGGCGGTCCGGCGTGCCTGCGCCAGCGCGTGTGGCTCACGGACGCCGAGCGCGCCGCGGTGAAGGCCAACGTCTTCTACAGCGCGGAGCTGCACGAGACGCTCGCCGGCTGGGTGAAGCGGCACTACCGCGAGGACCTGCGCGCCAGGGACCTGGCGGACCCGAAGCTGGCCCGCGAGACGATGACGGCCCTGGACGAGCTCACGCGCATCCTCGGCCTGGGCAACGTCTACGACTTCCAGAAGTGAGGCATTGTGGAACCGGGCGACGCCACTCCGCTCGGACGGGTGTACGGGGCCAGGGCGAGGCCGCCCCGGCACCCGTCATTCATTCCGGAACCACTCCGCTGGGATGCCGAGGGCCGCGAGAATCCGCTCGGGCGAGCGCTCGCCCTTGATTTCGCTGACGACCGGCAGACGAGGAAACGCCTCAGGCGGCTGCGCGAGTTCTTCGATGCCCTCCCCCCCCCGCCTCACGGTAACAAAAAACTCGTCCAGGTCCGGCGAGGCAATCACTGCATACACGGTCGCGTGGGGAATCCGTTCAGACACAGTGATGTCGGCGTACCCTATATTGCCTGTGCCGCTGGAGATCCGGAGCCCTTGCGGCGTGTCCTCAAGTCGGTAGTGTCCCGGAGGAAATGGGTCGTCGGCCTCATCCAGAACGCGGCGCGCATCCTCAGCCCTGACTCCTTCCACCAGGGCGACTTTGCGCAGAGGATTATTTGCAGGCGAGTCTGAAGATTCCTCGCGGCTTGGCAGCGGACAGCCGAGAGACGTGGCCAGTGATTCTGGGTCCACGTCCAAGACCTCAAGCGCCCCGTTCCGCCATGACATGACGATCCAGGGGTCGCTGGCGCGCTCAATCGAATACACGGGCTCATCACATTCGAGGGACAGTTCCTCGGCGAGTTGCATCTCTGCACCCACGTCACCGGGGTCCGTCCCCACGATGGCGTGGTAGCGACCACTGCCCGGAATGACCTTGAAGGGAAGTTCTTCTCCGTCCTCTTCGTCCCAGTCCGGCATCACGATGGCCTGGGCGCGGCTCTCCAACCGTGCGGACTCGCCTGGAGCCAGGACCGCCCAGAGAGGCCACCGGCTCATGGCGCACCTCCCGACAAGTTCTCCGGCAGATTCAGTGCCGCACGCAACTGCTTCGTCTTCTCCAATATCTGAGCTTCCTCCACCGCGATGACCTGAGTTTGCCGCGCGTTTGTTCGCAGGAAGTCTGTTAGTTTTTCCCAGGTCGGCCCACTCAGCTTGTCGGTAACGACGAGGAACGGTTTCCCGCGGGGTGCGTTGGCTGCGTCCGCGAGTTGGTCGAGCAAGTGCTGGAGTTGCTTTACGAGCGCCTCCTGTTGTTTGTTGAGCGTGGCGCCGCCCTGCTTGGTCAGCCAGGTGTCAAGCGTCTTGCGCCAGCGGTTGTCGTTCCAGCCTTTTACTTCCACTCCATGTTGGAGCTTGGACCCTGTCTTTGCTGTAAGCACGTTGTCAATGACGTGACCCTCCTTCATCTTCACCTGCCGTCCGGTCAGCCGGAAGCCCGGGAAGAGCTTCTGCGCATTGCGCTCTGTTAGTATTTCCGCTGCGATGCCTCGGAGTCGCTCACGTGCCCGAAGTTGCACCTCTAAATTGCCCGGTTCCGCCGCTGCTCGTCGGAACAGCCTCCAAGATGTCTTCTCATTCCTGGCCATGGCATTGAGATCCTCCAGGGCCAGCCCTGTCGAGGGCAGCCAGCCCAAATCCACACGGCCCCTGCGCGCTTTCCTCGCCAGTTCGACCACCGCTTCGGTTTCAAGTTCCGGGTGACTGACGAGCCACTGGGCCTCCTTCAGGAAGGCAAGTGGGTCCTTTAGACCTCGTGCTCCTGAGTGCCGCAGCAACTCCGCAAGCGCTGGTGTCGCCGCACCACGGGCAGAGGAGCGCAGTGATTCCACCGCGGCGAGGTAGGCGTGGGCCTTGTCGGCCGGCAGCGCCGCCGCACGCCGTGCCACCGCACCGTAGGCGAGCGCCATCTCCTGGCTCTCCGCCGCCAGCAGCTTCAACGCTTCCAGCGTCTTCTCGGCTCCTTCTGCCGCGAGCCCCGCGCCGCGAATGCCGCCGAGGGCCCGTGCGGCGGCCATCTCCCCCCGGATGGCGAAGAAAGCCTGCTTGAAGGCCTCGGCGCCGCCAGGCAGGGAAAACCGCAGTCCGTCCGGTGTCGCAACGGCCTTGCCCTCGGCGAGCATCCGCTCCAGCGTCTTCACCAGGGCCTGGACGGACTCCACCGACTCACGCAGTCCGGACGAGGCCCGGGCCCCCGCCGCGC
>NZ_DBNGVP010000221.1:0-87399 GCF_057119385.1 Archangium sp.
TGTCCACCGGGGCCGCCGTGCTGCTTCCAACCACGCTGGCTCCGCCTTCGTCGTCGCTGTGCTCGTCGTCATCGCGCCGCGCACTCTGCGGCTCCTCGAGCACCTGCACTACCTGGGCTGGATCGGACGCTTACGCTCCTGAAGCCTCGGAGTGGGGTCTTCACCGCGCGTCGCGTGCAGCACCAGCCCGGCCAGTGCGGAGGCCCAGGCGAACTCCGCCGCGTACTCCCCCGTGTCCTTCTGCCAGGACTTCGTCATCCGCTCCACCACCTGGGAGGCGAGCTCCCACTGTCCCGCGGCCACCACGCCGGACAGGGGGACGAGCCCCCACGATGCGGGCGGTGGCGGCAGGTTGCGCCGCTCCAGGTGGAGGAGGAGGCGGCGCCAGTTCTCCGCAGCCCGGCAGAGGTTGAGGAAGAACGGCTGCGGACGGCCCTCCAGCAGGAGCGTGGCCGCCGCGATGTTGACGAAGCAGCGGCACAGCTCACGCACCTCCTCCACCAGCCGGTCCCGTTCCCCATCCGGGTCAATGTGCGAGATGAGGACCGGCGCCGCCGCTCCCGCATTCTCCCGCAGTTGATGGAAGTCGATGTCCATGTGTCCTCAGCGGTACTTGCCGTTCCAGCCGTTGGCGGGGAGGAACTTCACCCCTGTCAGCTTCGCGGCGGTCAGGGCGGCTTGGACGGCCGGGTCCACCATCGTGTAGCTGCGCAGGTGTTGCGGCCGGAAGACCTTCGGGCCCTCGGGCGGAAGGTCTTCCTTGAGTATCAGCTCCGACACACGGCTGATGTTGTCCTTGAGGATATGGCTCATCCGGACAGTGGAGCGCTCAAGGTCGATGACGTCCCGGTCTGCGACGACGTTCATGATGAAGTAGTCGCGAGACACGACGTCCTTCTGATGGTCCACGAGAGTGACGGGGAGGAACTCCACGTCCTGTGGCGTCAGCTCCAGGATGATGCGTCGCACCCGGCCGGAGACAATACGGATGTCCAGGATGCTGTCCATGAAGTCATAGAGCTTCCGCCGGTCCGGGTAGTTGGGCGAGAAGCCCATGCTGAGGCCGTCGGAGGGGTACTCGGCTGCCAGGCGTTGGGACACCAGGTAGCGCCATCCTTCAGGGCCGCCCTGCGGGTAGGCATCGAGCAGGGCGCCGTCGTTTCGGTCACAAAGTAGCGAGAAGCTCACAGGTTCTCTCGAAGTCACGGCGCTCCATCGCCTGCCGGGCGGACTCCAGCGCGAGCGCGAAGCCCGCGGAGCCGCCGCTAAAGAACCTCCATCGATCTTCCGGCCAGGACACGCCGAGTCCCTCTAGCGCCCGTCCCAGCACGCGCCGTCCCAGCCGCCGCCGCCAGCTCCGCGGGCCCCGAGCCATCCGAGAAGTCGGGCAGGGACAGGAAGATGCCTGCCTTGCGGCCCAGGTCCTCCAGCGACACATACGTGCGCAGGTCTTCCAGCGCCTCCATCGCAATCGCCACGAGCCTGCCTTCACCCGAGAAGCCGAAGGTCGACCCCAGCACCTCGCGGACGAAGACCGGCTGCGGCTTATCGTCGCCAGGAGCGAAGGTGGTCACCGACTCGGAGGGCTTCGACCGGACGATGCCCGCGCGGAAGGCGGCGCAGGCGGTCGTCGTGGGACCGAGGCTGGAGCACATCCCCACAGCAACCACTCGCATCTGCGCGTCCTCCGGTTCGAGCAGCCTATGCTACACGAATGCCGCTACCGGAATCGACGCCGCGCCTCTCACATCCCTCCGAGCTGCGCCTCCGGCTGCGCCGCGCGTAGTTGCACCAGCGAAGCGAGGCGGCTCTGCCATTCGTCCTTGGCCAGTGAGCTGGTGAACTCGCCCAGCACGGGCGCCACCACCGCTCATCCCGGCGGTAGGCCGAAGAGCATTCTCCTCAAGAAGGTGCGCGGCGCGCCCACGTTGGCGAAGCGCCTCCGTGGCGGCCAGGGGGCCTCATTCGCGCCTGCGGGCTTCCAGCCATAGAGGAGCCATCAAGGGCAGTGCTTTCAAGCTGGCTTCGCTCATCTCGTTCATTGAAGAGCACAGGGCATTGTGACGGCTATTCCCTTACCATTCAGAGCCCCCGTGCCCGTTGAGAGCGGTGCAACTTGTGCTCGTTCCGCTCGTCGCATGGCCCGGCCCCTCGTGGCTTCGGCTCTGCCTGTTGCACGTATGTCGCAGGAGCCTGCGGAATGGGGTGGAACAGGACGGGACCACACGGGATGCGGCGGGATGACGAACCTGAATCCTTTAATAGCCCGGGGACGATGGAGATGGTTGTCGGAGGCTGGACAAGCTCGGGCTTCCGCGCCGGACCTGAACCTCACGTCACCTGGAGCGGCTGCGAGAAGGACGCGGACTCCAGCAGCCGCCGCAACTGCCCGAGGTCCTCCTCCAGGTGCTTCCTCGCGGTGCGGACGAAGATCGGCGTGGTGAGGGTGAACAGGCCACTGAGCCGGGCCTGCGTGCGGAACGTCACGCGCGTCCCGTCCGGCGCCGGCTCGAACAGGCGCCAGCCCACCACCTGGATGTGCGGGATGCTCGCCCGGAGCACCACGCGCGTGGGAGGCAGGTACTCGAGCACCTCGACGGGCACGTGCGCGCGCCGGCCGAGCAGGTGCACCCGCTGGATGAGGTGGACCCCGGCTCCCAGCGGCCCCGTCGCCTCCACCTGCTCGACCACCGCGCTCCAGTCCGGGTCGTTCTTCGGATCACTCGCCAGCGCGAAGACCTCGTCCAGAGGACGCCGGATGAGCACGCTCTGCTCCAGTTCGACCATCTCGCCTGCCTGCCTCCCCGAGCGGATCCGAGCCCCCGGAAAGATGGGCCGTCCGCCGTGTCCTGTCCGAGCGCCACGCCAGGTGGCCTCCTCGCATGGTGTGCATCCAGGCGCTCGTGGACCGGCGCGCACCGCCCGGGGAGCATGCAACGGCTCCCGGACCGTCCATGGGCCAACAGTCCACCCGCCCCCGGCGCGATGACTAACTTCAGGGGCCATGAACAAGGCCTCCTCGCCCGCTCTCGAGACCTTCCTGCGGCTCCGAGCCTCGTTCTTCGAGCGCTACCTCGAGACGCAGCCCGAGGAGGCCACCACGCTCGGGCTGCACCACCTGGATGACCGGCTGAAGGACCTCTCCCCTTCCGCGCTGGGCGACGAGTACGCCTTCCACCGCGAGGTCCTCGCACGGCTCGAGCACCTCGACCCCGGGGAGCTCCCTCCCGAGGCCCAGCTCGACCGATGGGCGATGCTCGACGTCACCCGCTTCCACGTCCACACCTACGAGGAGCTGCGCGGCCACCGGCGCAATGTCGAGCTGTCGACCTATCCGCACACCATGTTGCAGTACCAGATCGGCCAGGCCGAGTCGTCCGAAGACTGGTCCGCCATCGCCAGCCGGGCCGCGCGCATCCCCACCTTCCTCCAGCAGCAGGAGCAGCTGCTCGCCGAGGGGCTCGCCACCCGGGAGCCCCCGGACCCGCACATCGTCCACGACTTCGCGGAGGACCACCTCCCCGTCATCGAGCGCTACTTCGAGCACCTCCCCGCCCTGCCCGGCGCGCACCAGGTGACGCTCTCCCCCGCGGAGGCGCGGCAGCTCCAGCAGGCGTCCCGCGAGGCGCAGCGGGCCTTCGCCGCCCACCGCCAGTTCCTCCGCGAGCACGTCCTGCCGCACACGCATACGCCCGTGGTGCTCGGCGCGGACGAGTACCAGTGGCGGCTGCGGCACATGTTCGGCCTCACCGCCTCGCCCGAGGAGCTGGTGCGCCAGGCCGAGGACGTGCTGGAGCGGGCCCGGGAATCCATCCTCCAGCTCTCCGGCCCGCTCGCCCGCGAGCTCCCCGGCGCCCCGTCCACCCTCTCCAACCTGGGAGAAGCCCGGGCCCTGCTGCTCGGACTGGAGACGGAGCACCCGGAGCGGGACGAGGACGTCATCCCCCTGTACCGGGAGCTCATCGCGCGCGCCGAGCAGTTCATCCACGAGCGGGAGCTGTTCAACGTGCCCGAGGGCCTCCGGCTGGGCCTCAAGCCGCTCCCCCCGGGCATGGTGGACGTGCGGGGCACCAACTGGCCGGCGCCGCTGTTGGATCCGCGCAAGGTGGGCTGGTTCGTGCTGGCGCCCATGGCGGCGGAGCATCCCATCGTCTGGGCCACGCTGCTGGCGGTGCACGAGGGCATCCCCGGCCACTTCCTCCAGAGCATCGCCTGGCAGCGCGCCTTCTCCGGGCACCCCGCGCCCGTGCGCTTCCTCCTGGTGACGGACCACGTGGCCATGGCGCGCGGCCACTTCGGGCCCATGCTCAACATCGAGGGCTACGCCACCTACGCCGAGGAGCGGATGCGGCGCGCGGGCTTCTACACCGCCGCCGAGGCCCTCACCGCGCTCGTGGCCCGGGCCCTGCGCGCCGTGCGCGTGGTGGTGGACATCGGCCTGCACACCGGGCGCATGACGGACGAGGCCGCCGTGCGCTACCTCGTGCACCACGCCTGCATGCCGGAGCCCAACGCGCGCCGCGAGGTGCTCCGCTACAAGCGCATTCCCCTGCAGGCCATCACCTACCTGCTGGGCGCGCTCGACTTCGAGCGGCTGGAGGAGGACTGCCGGCGCGAGCGAGGCAGCCGCTTCGACGAGGCCCGCTTCCACGACGAGCTCTTCTCGTTCGGCCCGGTGGCCCCCGCGCTCCTGCGGCGCTTCATGCTGACGGAGGCGTGACGTCCGGGAGCCAGCCCAGGAAGCGCGTGTCCGCGCCCCGCCTGCCCCGCGCGAAGTGCAGCACCCGCTTGAAGAGGGCATAGACGCGGAAGAAGGTCTCCAGGCCCACCCGGTCCACCGGCCGCAGGGGCCGGGCACTGCAGATGACCTTGGGGTCCGCGCAGCCCGCGTCGAGGAAGGCGATCACCCCCACCACCGGCACACGCAGCCGCTCGCCCCGGCGCAGCCGCGGGCCGAGCACCACCACGTCCAGCGGATCTCCATCCCCCGAGCCCAGCCCCGGAATGCAGCCGTAGTTGTAGGGACACGGCAGCGGGGAGATGAAGTCCACGCCCCCGTCCGCGCGCCGCTTCACCACGGAGAAGCGGGGGGACTCGATGAGCACTTCCGGCTCGCGCGGGAGCTCCGGAGGGAGGGAGAAGTCGGCCACCCGCGCTGTGTAGCACGACGGGGCGGACCGCCCGTCCTGCAACCAACGTCGTGGACCGGACTCTGTGCACCCGGTCACTCCGTGGCACGGGAAAATCCAGGTTCCCCTGGCCGCGGGCCCCGCCCCTGCCCACCTCACCCCGAAGCGGCAAAGGAGGGCGATGATGAGGCGGGGGTGGGCATTTCTCGGGCTTCTGGCCCTGGCGGCGTGTACGGGCGAGGAGGACGTCTCGAAGTTGCAGAAGACCGCGTGCGGGGACGTGCAGGCGGGCGCCCTCCCCACCCGGCCCGAGACGAACGATGGCCGCGAGTCCTTCCTGGTGCGCTACCGCTCGGGCTCGCGGGTGAGCGCGGCCGCGGTGCGGCGCCTGGGCGGCCAGGTGACGGCGCAGTACCACTCCGTCCCGGCGGTGGCCGCGCGCCTGACGCCCGAGGAGCGGGCCCGGCTCGCCGCGGATCCAGACGTGGAGCGCATCGAGCCGGACGTGCAGCTCGAGGCCCTGCGCCTGCCCACGGCGACGGCGGGCTCCGTGGATGAGTACACCAGCTCGGTGCGCATGGTGCAGGCGCCGAAGGTGTGGGACGCCAACGAGGACGGCGTGCTCGACACGGGAGCGCCCGTGGGCGAGGGCATCCGGGTGTGCGTCATCGACAGCGGCCTGGACCGGCGGCACCCCGAGCTGACCATCCCCTACGCGGGCGGCTACGACTTCGTGGACAACGACGACGACCCGAGCGACGAGACGGACGGCGTGAGGGGCATCGGCCACGGCACGCACGTGGCGGGAATCATCGCGGCGCAGCTCTCCTCGGGAGGCACGACCCTGGCGGGCATGAGCCGGGGCGGCATGGTGGGCGTGGCGCCCGGCGTGGAGCTGCTGATCGCCCGGGTGCTCAACGTGCACGAGACGGCCAGCATCGGCGCGGTGCTCTCCGCGCTCGAGTGGTGCGCGCAGAACAACGCCCGCATCGCCTCGCTGTCGCTCGGGGCCTCCACGGACCTGGGCAAGACGGCGCGAGAGGCCTTCCAGGCCGCGCAGGACAAGGGGATGCTGCTCGTGGCGGCATCGGGCAACGACAGCACCCCGGACCACGAATCACCCCTGAGCTACCCGGCGGCCTACCCGTCCGTGCTGGCCGTGGGCGCGGTGGACAAGAACGAGGAGGTGGCCACCTTCTCCAACCGGGGAAGCGGGCTGAGCCTGGTGGCGCCCGGAGTGGACGTGCTCTCCTCCATCAGCATGCAGGGGGCCACCGTGTCGTCGCTCGACGCGGAGGGGACGGAGTACACCTCCCGCTCGCTCTTGTTCTCGCCACCGGGGGAATACACGGGGCCGCTCGTCGACTGCGGCCAGGGCGAGTCCTACAACTGCAAGGGCTCGAATGTCTCGTGCGAGGGCTTCGTGGCCTACGTGCGGCTGACCGCGGACACGAGGGCCTCGCGCGCCGCGCAGAACGTGATGAAGCAGGGCGCGAAGGCCATCATCTTCGGCACCGACTACTCCGAGAACGAGCCCTGGATGAAGTTCCTGGACGGACCGGGGCTCCCGTGGGTGCCGTCGCTGGCGGTGGGCCGCGAGTCGCGAGCGGCCGTGCTCAACCACATGGGCCAGCCGGTGCACGTGAACCTGCGGGGCGTGGACTACGCCGAGTTCCCTGGCACCTCGATGGCCGCGCCGCATGTGTCGGCCGTGGCGGCGCTCGTGTGGAGCGCGCGCCCGGAGCTGACGGCGGCCCAGGTGCGCACGCTGCTGGAGCGCACCGCGAAGGACCTGGGCGACACGGGCCACGACGCGCGCTACGGCTACGGGCTGGTGCAGGCCAAGGCGGCGCTCGACGCGCTCCAGCAGCTGCCGTGACGGAGAGCGGACAGGGGCGCGCACCAGCGTCACATCCAGCCCAAAGGCAGCGCGATGGGCGTCCAGCACCTCACCAGACCCAACGGCTTGACCTGACCGTCAGCCACTCCCTGTAATAGGCGGGTTTGGCTTCCAACCCGGGGGCGGCCCGCCCGGAGAGGTGCGGCAATGTCGAGGCATTCTGTTGATACCCGCCGCGTGGACACGCGGCGGCCCTTGCGCGTGGGCGCGCTGGCCCTGGCGGTGTTGATGCTGGTGACAGCATGCGCCACGGGGGCTCCCATGGGTGGAGGGTTGACGGATTCCCGTTACCCTTCGCCCGTGCCGCACGACTCGCCCGAGTCGTGGGAGTTGGAGTTGGAATTGGAAGCCGACGACGGGAGCGCGAGAGAGGCTATTTTCAGTAAGCTTCCCACGGACTTCGCGCCAGTGCGGGTGAGTGACGCGGAGTTTTCGGCTGCCATGGCAACGCTTTGGCTGGAAACCCCGCTGCGGGTGGCCACCTCCCGCCCCCCGTTATATGTCGGCCGTAGATTGGCGTTGGCTTCCACCCCCTGAGCGGTGAAGCGTGGCAATCAGACCTGGCCCGCTCGTATGGGCACCACTGCGAGCGATGCGGCACCCCGGGAGACTGTCTGACGCTGTTTGAAGACGGGCCCGGCTTCCAGGATGACGACAAGCGCAGCCTTGCGCTTGCCCTGGCGGTGGGCCCTGCCCTGGAAGGAGTCAAAGCGGAAGTGGGGGCCATGCTCGACCCTACGCGAATGCTCGCGATGATCAGCATCAGTATTACGGCTTACATGGCGCTATTGTTGGCGCCAGTACCCGAGCCAATAACAAAAGGCGCGGCCCTGGTGTTTAGCGCCGCACTCTGGGGTTATCTCGGTTATGAATTCTTCGATCTGCTGCGGGCCTATGCGCGGCTTTACGAAGACGCACCCCGGGCCTCTTCCTTTGCGGAGTTGCGCGAGATTGGGGAGCGTTTCGGGCGTGTCATCGGTCCCAACAGCGTGCGGATTCTCGTGATAGTCGGGACGGCGGCGATAGGTGAAACTGCCGCCCTTGCATCCAAGGCCCCCAAACTCCCCGGATTCGCGCAAGCGTCGGAGAGAGTCGCAGCCGGTACCGGTTTGGGCCTGCTGGAGACAGCAACCGAAGCCGAGCGCCTCATTGTCTCCATGCCCGAGGAGACGCTCCGAATGGTGGTGGCGCCTCATGTCGTGGCCATGGCCTCTCGAGGCGTTGGCGCTGGGAGTCCCGCGCCCACTCGGGGTAAGCTCCTCCCCAACGGACACAGGGCGTGGGGGTCGTTCAATGGCTTCAAGTCGGCCATGGGGCCAGCGGGCAAAGGCAAGGAGTGGCACCACCTCGTTGAGCAGACAAAGGGAAACGTCAAGCGATTTGGCGGTGAGGCCATCCACAACACCGAGAATATCATTGCTCTAGACAAATCGCTGCACGACGAGGTGAGCGCCTTCTATTCGTCGATTCAGTGGATGGCCACCAAGTCCTCACGCCTGACGGTGAGACGATGGCTCAGCACTCAATCCTACGAAGCGCAGCGGGAGTTTGCCTTGCTAGCAATTGAAAACATCAAGAATGGGGTATGGTGATGGATCTGGGGAGCATCGCCGAGGACTTCGCCCAGAACGTAGCCGCGCAGACTGACGCGATCATGCGCGGCGACCGAAAGGGCGGGAACAAGTATGCGAAGCGCTACATCGCCGCTTACAAGAAGCTACGCGACCACGGCGAGGCGGGGCGGGATGCGCTCGCGGGCCTGTTGACGCATCCGCGTATGGACGTTCGGGTCAACGCGGCAGCCTGTCTGCTCAGTGATAGACCGGAGCAGGCCAGGCCCGTCCTCGAGGAAGCAGCCAAGGGGAAAGGCATGGTCCCGTTTCTGGCAACACGGGTTTTGAAGTATTGGGAAGAGGGCACCTGGAGCCTGGATGTCGATTAGCACCAATTCAGGGGAGACGTTCCCCTCGGGGGGAGCCTCATCCACCGTGGCTGCAATTCGAGAGGGGCTCACGCCCATCAGCGCGTCGGACGAGATGCCCAGGACGATGCTGATTCGCTTGAGGCGCGGAACGGACGGCATCACGGGGCTCTGATGCGAGCCCGCGCGCGTGTGTCGACGTGGGAGTCCGTGGCCCACACCGTGAGCCACGGGTTGAACAACGGGCCCGCTCAGAAGGGGGTACCGTTGACGCCTGTCTGGAATGCGCCATGCGTCTTCCACGATAATGGCCGGGCGAATCTCCCCGACTCCCATGCCCACCGAGCCCACCCTGCTGCGCTACATGACGCGCTTCCGCTGCATCGCGGAGCGCTGCGAGGACACCTGCTGCACGGGCCTGCGGGTGCCAGTGAGCGAGCCGCAGTGGGCGCGGATGCGGGCGGCGGTGGCGGGCAGCGCGGTGGAGTCGGAGCGCCTGCGCCAGTGCATCACTCCGAATCCCGGAGGCGCCTCCACGGAGCACGCGTTCATCCAGATGCGCCCGGATGGGCACTGCCCCCTGCTGGACTCGGAGCGGCTCTGCTCGCTCCAGCGCCGCCATGGGGACGCGGTGCTGCCGGACATCTGCGCCACCTTTCCGCGCGTCGTCACCCGGTGGGGCGAGCGGATCGAGGTCTCGGGGACGCTGGCCTGCCCGGAGGTGGCGCGCCTGTGCCTGCTGGAGGAGGACGCGGTGGAGCCCGTGCCCACGCCGCTCGAGGCCTCGCACGTTCCGCGGCCGGAGACGGCGAGACACATCGCCCTCGACGCGGAGGACGCCTGGGCCCGCCACGCCGAGACGGTGCGCGAGGCGCTGCTGCGGCTGCTGCACCGGCGCGAGTATCCCCTGCCCTCGCGGCTCGCGATGCTCGGGCATCTGGCGCAAGGGCTGGACGGCCGGGGCGAGGTGCTCCAACACTTCGAATCACCGGACGTGCTGGAGGCGGTACACCGGGACTTCTCGGGGCTGGCGCTTCCGGGAGGCCCGTGCGTGGGCCTGTTCAGCTCGGTGCTGAGGGCGCGGATGGCGGCGGGCCGGGGCGAGCGCTTCTCCACCCTGGCCCGGAGCGTCCTCGAATCGCTCGGGCTCCAGGAAGGGGCACCGGGAGACCTGGACGCGGCGTGGCGCACCTACGCCGAGCGGTGGCGTCACCTGGAGGCCCTGCACGGCGCGCGGGTGCACCAGTACTTCGACAACTACGCCGCGCACTATGTCTGGCGCAGCCCGCTCATCGACGCGCCGAGCCTGCTCGCGTACGTGTTCCGCCTGGCCCTGCGGGTGGGGCTGCTCCGCCTGACGCTCGTGGGCCATCCCCGGGTGGCGGAGCTGTGCCAGGAGCCCTCTCCCACCGCCGGCTCCCGGGAGCAGTTGGACCGGGCGGCGGTGGAGACGTTCCAGCTCGTGGCGAAGCACGTGGAACAGGCGCCGGACTTCCTGGCGCTCGCCGAGGGCCTCGTGGGCCCGGGACGCGGCGCGGACACCCTGGGCAAGGTGCTCGTCTTCGCGACGTTCTGAGCGGCTCAGCGCGGGACGAGCTCGAGGGCGAGCGCCGCCCCAGGAGGCCGGTGGCTCCACTCCTGGAAGGACGCACGGAACTCGTCCATCGTCCGAGCGAGCGCGCTTCCGGGACGCGGCGACAGGGCCTCGTGTCCCCCCGGGTCTCGCGAGGCGAGGCCGATGAAGAAGGGACCCTCGGGCGCCGTGTTCGGGAAGGGTCGCGCGAAGAGCCCGCGGTCCGCTTCCAGCCGGTACACCAGCGCCGTGAGATGCCCGAGCACCCAGCCCGAGGCCATCTCGCGCGACTCGGTTGAAGGCGCCTCGACGGAGACCCGGAGCCGCACGGGCAGCTCCGTCTCGAGGTCCACCGGCTCGAACAGCGCGGCCCAGGACGCCTCCGTTCCCTCGGCCCGAGCCCGCCGCACCACCTCGCGCGCCCGGGAGAGCTCGTCACGCAGCACCTGGAGCGTCGAGCGCGACACGTTGCGCGCGGTGTTGCGCGGCGGCAGCGCGGGAGCCACCACCGGCATGAGGTCCCTCCGGTCGCTGGCGCGGTAACCCGCCGTCTCGGAGGTCAGCGTCACGGGCCGGGGCCACTGCCAGGCGGAGAACGTCTCGAAGAAGTACGCGAGCAGCCCGCTGTCCGAGCGGGTGGCCTCGCGAGGCGCGTGCGTACACGCCCAGGCCACCAGCACCGACCACGACAATCCGCCCAGGTAGCCCAACGCGTGCGAGTACACCCCTCGCGCCTTCGCCCAGGAGCGCACGGCGCGAAGCACGGTGCGGAAGCGCTCGGCGCCCGCGCCTTCGTGCCCCACGCAGTCGAGCAGTGCCTGCGTATCCCTCCACCCGTTGAGCGAGCGGAAGCCCGGGGCATCCAGCCGCTCGCCGTACCGCGTCAACAGCTCCGTCGGAGGACAGGGCTCCACACCCTCGGGCCGGCGCGCGTAGGACACGTCGAAGTGCACCCCCTCGAGAGACAGCTTCACCAGGGGGAGCGCGGCATCGGCCACGAAGCGCGCGGCTGCGGGTCCCCCCTGCTCTGCCACGAGCCGGGTGAGAGCGTGGGCAAAGTCCTCGCGGGAGAGGCTCGCGGGCCCGACCGCCACCGCATCCACGTCACTCCCGGCGTTGTCCGTACCGAGCAGGTACGAGCCATACGGGAGGAGCTCCGCGCCAACCCGGGCACACAGGGCCGCGAGCCTGCCCACCACCGCCTGACGCACTTGCCGGGTCTCGGCGGAGGGACACACCCCGCGAGCAGACAACACGTCGCGGAGCACGTCCTTCTCCTCGGAGGAGGAACGGACATTCCTGGAGGGGCGAGGCCTTCCACCGAGCGGCACGCGCCGGCGGATTTCGAACGGGCCATCGCCGCGCTTGCTGGTGAGGCACACGTCGCTCACCTCGAAGCGAATCGGGCGCCAATCCCGCTCCCAGGAGGCCAACGTGCGCCGGATGGTGGCGGCCGGAGCACGCGGGAGCTGCCCGACGGTCAGGTGCGGAGTGAAGTCGAACTCGGGCTCACGGCCCCTCGACTCTCCTTTGGGGAACACCTTCACGAGCGCGGCGTGCAGGGCCTCGAGTGCACCGTGCGGACGAGCCTCCGGACGGAGCCAGGCCGTCACATCGCTGTTGTGCTCGAAATACCCGAAGCCCGAGAGCACCACCTCGAAGGGCTCGATGCCCCGGAGCGCCTCCGTGATGAGCGCTTCCGCCTCGCCGAAGGAGTCCTCGGGTACGAAGGGGAAGAGCAGCGTCACGTGGGGCATCCAGCGCTCGAACTTCGAGTCATGCACCGCACGCAGGGCCTGGATGGGAGCCCACACCTCCTCGGGAGGGACGAGCACCAGACACGACTGGCGGACGAGCGGCACCGTCATCGGCCGAGGCGTGGCCCTGGGGAGCGCGGGAGCCGGAGCCTGGGCGGAGGCGGCGTTACGTTTCAGCACGCAGCTCAGCCCGAAGTGGTCCGACGCGAAGAGCGCATCGCCTCCAGGACCCGGAGGGCCCGAGAGCGGCGCCTCGGCGAAGAGCTCCACCTCGTGCGGGACGAGCCGTCCGGAGGCCGAGCGCACGAGCACGCGGTCGAGGCGCTTGCGCTGACCGGAGGTGGTCGTGAGCGCGGCGAGCGTGTTGCGGGAGGGATCGAACGTGTACCCCGCGTCACCGGGCCGCAGCGCCGACCAGGCATCGACGAAGCCCGCCCTCGCGAAGTCCTGGACCTCGGGGGCGCCGTCGCCGAAGTTGAAATCACCCACGAGCGCGATGTCGGGCGGCGCGTGTCCCTCGTCTCCGAGAGAGCGGGCCCACTCGAGGAGCGCCTGGACCTGGACCGCGCGCGCCTTGGCTCTCACGGGGTCGCGGTCGCTCGTGAGGTGCGGCGTGACCACCCAGAGCGAGCCCCCCGGGAGTGCGAGCTCCCCCGCGATGATGCGCTTGTCACGGGAGAAGACGCACTGGCTCAGCGAGGCGAACGGATACCGGGAGAGAAGAACCTGCCCATAGGGCTCGACGGTGGAGGCCTCCGGTCCGTCCGAGACGAAGTAGTGCTCACGCACCCACTGCTTCTCGAGCAACGCTTGGAGGAAGGGCGCGGTGACCTCCTGCAGGGCGATGACGTCGGCATCGACCGAGCGCAGCAGGGAGATCGTCGCGGCGGTGCGCCGGTGCGTGGCGAGCAACTCCGGGTCGTACAGGTCGAACAGGACGTTGAACGTAGCGACCGTGAGCTCCGCGGGAGCGGACCGGGCGTCGATGGCGGCAGGCTGTTCCGCTTCGACCCAGGCATTGACTCGCGCGTCGTAGCGATGGACCGGCAGCGGCGTGAAGCGGGGAGCCGCCTCGCTGGTGGCAGCGGGCGGCGGTGGAGGCACAGGAGCAATCGGCTCCGAGTCCTTGAAGGTGAGGGAGGACAGCCGGTCGATGCGTTCCCGTCGGTCCCACACCCTCTCGTGACCGCGTTTGAAGTACCAGACGCGGTGCCAGGGAATTTCCCCATCGGGAGCGAACGCCCCGAAGGGCATCTCCTCCATGGTTTCGCCATGCGCGTCGTAGCCGATGACGAACTCGCGCGCGTCGAGCCGGGGGTCCCACCGGATGCGGTGGTACACCTCGCGGCTGGTCTGGAATCTGTCCTGAGACATGGAAGCAACCCTCGCGTCAGCGGGAAAAAGGCTCCCACGCGCCCCACCCGACGCCCTGCCCTCGCCGGTCCTGACATCCAGCCAAGCCGCCTGCTACTGGCCGCGAGAGAACAGCCGCCGCAGGTTCCGATGCCGCCAGCGGAAGGCCAGCCGGAAGAGCCCCAGTTGCAGCGCTCCCAAGGGGCCCAGCCGGGGGATGAACCGGACCGAGTCCGTGAGCCTGCACCCCATCTCCGTAGGGGTCACGATGCGCTCGTGGACCCATTGCCGCTGGGAAAGCATCACGGAGCGCTCGAGGAATCGGCGGCCGGACTCGAACTCGACGAAGGTCAGGTCGTCGTAGTCCATGGGCAGCAGCCCGAAGAGCAGGATCCAACTCCGGAACAGCCGCTCGCCGAACGGGGGCGGAGAAGGCAACCGGCCATCCGCTCCGGGCCACGTCATGCGCACCAGCGGGAAGAACTCCCGATTCACGCCCCTCATGTGCGTCGAGTGGGACCAGACCTCCTCGGGTGGCGCTCGGAGCTCCGAGGAGAAGGAGAAACCGTACTCCCGGTTCGACGGTGCCATGCCCTCGATGACCCTCACCCTGACCCTCTCCCAGAGGGAGAGGGAAACCTGTGCTCAGGCGGCCTGCTCGTGGACCACCCGCTCGTCACCGACGATGAGCCCGTCCGCCAGGCGCACGATGCGGTCTCCCACCTCGGCGGCCTTCAGATCGTGCGTCACCATCACCACCGTCAGCCCCCGCTCCCGCGTGGCCTCGCGCAGCATCCGCAGCACCTCGGCGCCCGTGCGCGAGTCCAGGTTCCCCGTGGGCTCGTCCGCCAGCAACACCGCCGGCTCCATCAGCAGCGCCCTCGCCACCGCCACCCGCTGCATCTCTCCACCGCTCAGCTCGTCCGGCCGGTGGTGCGTGCGGCCTCCCAGCCCCACCGTCTCCAGCAGCGCCTCGGCCCGCCGCCGCAGCTCCGTCTGCTCCCGGCCCGACAGCAGACCCGGCAGCATCACGTTCTCCAGCGCCGTCATCGTGGGCATCAGGTTGAAGAACTGGAACACGAAGCCCAGCCGCTCGCGGCGGAACGCGGACAGCTCGTCGTCCTTCATCCGCGACAGCTCGCGCCCGTCGATGCGCAGCGACCCCGAGCCCGCCACGTCCAGCGCGCCCAGCAGGTTCAGCAGCGTGCTCTTCCCCGAGCCCGACGGCCCCATCACCGAGAGGAACTCCCCCTTCGGCACCGTCAGCGACACGCCCGCCAGCGCACGCACCTCCGTGCGCCCGCGCCGGTACACCTTCGCCACGTCGACGGCTTCGATCATATCTCCGCCACACCCTCGCGCTCGGCCCAGCCCTCCAGGCCATTGGGCAGGCGGATGCGCACGTAGCGGCCCGTCTCCTCCATGACGCGCACCTTCAACCCGGGGTGCACCTCGAAGGCCACCTTGGCCTCCTCCTTGGGGAACTCCCGGGCGCGCAGCGTGGGCGCGAGCACCACCGCCTCGTGCAGCGTCTCGTGCACCCAGACGTGCGCGGCCAGCAAAGCTCCGGACGGCACCGACGCGGCCAGCAGCAGACCACCCACCACCGCCGCCCAGGCCCGGTTCCCCGGGCGCAGCACGCGGAAGAGCAGCAGGAAGGCGAAGCCCGTCAGCCACGTCCCGAGGAAGAGCCACGCCACCAGGTTGCCGCTCGTGGCGGCCACCACGCGCTGCACGAAGGGCTCCTCGGGCGCGGCGCCCACCACCTTGTCGAGCTGCTGGGCGCGAGCCATCGACAGGTTGGCGTCCAGGTCGGGCCCCTCACCGCCGGCCCTGCGCGAGCGCTCGAAGGCGAGCACCGCGCGTCCCAGGTCTCCCTGCGACAGGTACGTGGTGCCGAGGTTGTAGTGGATGTCCGGGCCCCCGAAGCCGCGCGAGAGCAGCTTCTCGTAGCCCTCGCGCGCGGCGGCGTAGTCCTGCTTCAGGTAGGACTCGTTGGCCTGCTGGAAGAGGAGCTGGGCCTCCTCGGGCGAGTAATAGGCCTGTCCCAGCAGCGTGGCCACGAGGATCGCGGTGATGGCGCTCACTTGTCCCAACCCTCCATGACGGCCGCGGCGTCATCCAGGATGCGCTCGCGGGCAGCGGCCTCGGCACCGGGGGCGAAGCGTCCGGCGTCACAGGCCTCCAGCACGAAGCGCACGCGCTGGCGGCGCTCGGCATCCACCCCGGCCTCGGCCAGCTTCGCGTCCAGCGCATCGCGCGTGAGTCCACCCACCGGCGCGCGCAGCCGGGCCTCCAGGAAGTGCAGCACGGCCTTCTCCACCTCGCCGTAGAAGGCGCTGGAGCTGCCCTCGCGCAGCTTCTCCGCCTCGGCCAGCCGCTTGCGCGCCGCCTTGGCCCGCTGCCGGTTGCGGCTGCCCTCGTCCGGGTTGGAGATCCGTCCGCGCACCAGCCCCACCAGGCCCAGCGCCAGCATCAGCCCCAGGGGCGACAGCAACGCCGGCACGAAGAAGGGCCGCTGCCACACGGCGGACGCGGGCTCCTCGAAGCGCGCCTGGTAGCGCAGCGGGCGCAGGCCGTTCGCGGTGAGGACGTTCTTCTGCTCGGCCGCGGCGTCCGTCACGTGCTGGGACGAGGGCGCCACGGGCGCGGAGGACACCCCACCCGCTCCGGGCTCCACCGTCAGCTCCACCGGCTCCGTGCGCGCCACCTCGTAGCGGCCCGTCCGCGGGTCGAAATAGGGGAACTCCAGCGCGGGCAGCGTGAAGGAGCCCGTGCGCTGCGGCATCACCAGGTACTCCTGCACCCGGCGGCCCTGGATGCGCCACTTGTCCGGTATCACCTTGTCGGTGGTGCTCGGGTCGTACACCTTGAGCGCGGGGGGCGCCTCCAGCTTGGGCGGGGTGACGTTCTTCACGTTGCCCGCGCCCTCGAGGATGACCTTCACCGTCACCGGCTGGCCCAGCTCCACCCGCGTCTGGGACACCTCGAGCGACAGGTCCCACTGGCCCACCTGGGCGCTCGACATGCCCTTGGGCCCGCCCGGCGGCAGCGGCTTCACCTCCACGTCCAGCGCGTTGGAGACGCGGTGCACCCGGTGGCCGGCGAAGAGGAAGCCGGTGGTGATGTCCGCCTCGGCGGCGGTGACGGCGAGGGTGCCGCTCTTCACCGGGAAGAGCGCGCGGCGGCGCAGCAGGTAGGTGCGGTAGGGAATGCCGTTGACGACGCGCTGCTCGCCGGTGAGCTGCGTGGGGCTCTCCACGTCCTCGCTCCAGAAGCCCTCCAGCTTGGGCATGGTCACCGCGTCCACGCTGGACAGGTCCACGCGCGAGTAGATGTAGAGCGACAGCGTCACCTGCTCGCCCACGTACACCTGCTTCTTGTCGATGGTGGCGCGCAGGAAGAGGTCCGAGTCCCCGCGGGGAATCCGCACGTCCTCCTGCTGGCGCCGGTCGTTCGGATCCTCGTTCTCCTCGTCGGCGAACGGGTCCGGCATGCCGCCAAAGGGAGCGGGGAAGTTGCGGAACGGATCCGGCGGCTGGCGGCTGGCCTGGGAGCGAGGCGGCTCGACATGGCCCCGGCGCGCCGTGATCTTGATGGGCTCGGTGCGCTGGGTGCGGCCGCCCGTGGTGAGCACGGCGGGCGGGATGGTGAGGGTGCCCGGACGGTTGGCGCGCATCAGCAGCACGTGCTTGCGCACCGTCTGGATGACGGGCGGACCGCCGCCGCTCATCTCGATGGAGCGCTGGGTGCTCTGCGAGGACGACAGCACCTCGAAGTCCTCGGGGGACGGGAACTGCACCTGCGCGTTGTCCGGAGGATCCACCACCACCACGGTGAGCTGGAACACGTCCTCCGTGCCCACCTCGTTGCGATCCACCGTCTGGTAGAACTCGATGGACGCCCACGCGGGCATCGCCACCAGCCACAGGGCGAGCGCGGCCAGCGCCGCGTGGCCGCTACCAGTCCTTCTCATTGGGATTCCTCGGCCTCTTCTTCTGCTGGAAACGCCACAGCTGGAGATTCTTCTCGTTCTGCTTCATCGCATCCAGCAGGCGCTCGGCCTCCTGGCGATCGATCTCCGCCTGACTGACACCGGCATCCACCGAGTCCATTTCACCCTCGGTGCCACCGTCCGATTCGGTGCCTTCCTCTTCGCTCGGGCCGCCATCACCCTGGCCGCCATCGCCCTCGCCGCCGTCACCCGGGCCGCCATCCTCGCCGCCATCGGCGCCACCATCCTGCTGGCCACCGTCGCCCTGGCCCGCATCGCCCTGGCCGCCATCCGGCTGGCCCGCGTCACCCTGCCCACCATCGGGCTGGCCACCATCCATGCCGCCGTCCATGCCGGCATCCTGGCCGCCGTCACTGCCCCCATCCTGGCCCGCGTCCGCTGGCGTACCACCATCCTGCTGACCCGCATCCGGACCCGCGTCCGGGCGGCCGCCATCCTGCCCGCCGTCCTGGCCACCATCCGAGCCTCCATCCGGGCTGCCCTTCTGGGGCGGAGGCAGGTTGCGCAGCAGCACCTCGTAGTTGTGCCGGGCCTGGGCGTCCGAGGGGTCCATCGTGAGCGCGCGGCGGTAGGCCTTGAGCGCCTCGCGGGTGTTGCCCGTCATCGCGTGGACGTTGCCCAGGTTGTAGGTGGCCTTCTGGCGCAGCTCCGGCTGGTTCTGCGTGTCCGCCACGCTCTGGAAGGCCCGCTGCGCTTCCTCGTAGCGGCCCAGCTTCATCAGGGCGTCGCCCCGGTTGAACTCCACGGCCGGGTCGTTCGGACGCTCCTTCTTGGCCTCCTCGAAGGCCGCGAGCGCCTCGTCGTAGCGGCCGGCGGTGTACGCCTGGCGGCCCTTCTGGATGAGCGGATGCTCCTTCTCCAGGAGCCCCGCGGCCCCCGCGCCGGACGGCAGCGCCAGTCCCAGCGCGAGCAGCAACCCCACTCCCACGCGCATGACCATGACTCCCCTGCTCACGACGGCCTCCGGCGCGCGGACGGCAGCAACAACATGCCCATCACCAGCAGCACGAGCCCCGGCAGGGCGAACATCTGGAAGCGCTCGTCGTACCGAACGGTGACGCGGCTCTCCAATTCGCTCTTCTGCATCTGCTCGATGCGCTCCAGCACCTGGGCCATGGCCACGCCGCGCGGCTGGTAATAGAAGGCGCCGCCGGTGGCCTCGGCGATGGAGGTGAGACCCGCTCGGTCCAGGCGGGTGATCACCGTCTCGCCGCTGCTGTCCTTCTTGTAGTCCACGAACTCGCCGCGGCGGTTGTAGAGGGGGATGGGCTCGCCCTGCTCGGAGCCCACGCCCACGGTGAGCACCTGGACGTTGGCCGCCTTGAGCGCCGCCACGGCCTCGTCCACCTCGCCCACCAGGTCCTCGCCGTCGGACAGCAGCACCACCACGCGCTCCTTGGCGCCGCGGTCCGCGTTCTCCAGCACCTGCTTCGCCAGCACCAGCGCATCGCCGATGTTGCTGCCGCCCTGGGGCATCTGCTCGGGGTCCACCGCGCGCAGGAAGAGCTTCACCGCCGAGTAGTCCGAGGTGAGCGGCGACTGGATGAAGGCATCCCCGGCGAAGGCGACCAGGCCCACCCGGTCTCCCTTCAGCTCATCCAGCAGCGTGGTGAGCTCCAGGCGGGCGCGCTCCAGGCGGCTGGGCTGCACGTCCCGCGCGAGCATGGACTTGGAGGCATCCAGCACCACCACCACGTCGATGCCGCGGCGTTTCGTCAGCTCGCTCTTGGTGCCACACTGGGGCTGGGCCAGTGCCAGGCCGAAGAGCAGCAGGCCCATGCCGTAGAAGCCGCCCTGCACCGCCGGGCGCCAGCGCGAGGTCCCGGGGGCCAGCTTGTCCACGAGCCGCTCGTTGAGCAGCGCGCTCACGCGGGAGCGGCGGCGCAGCGCCGACAGCAGGGCCAGGGTGCCCACCAGCCCGCCCACCACGCACAGCGCGAGGTAGCCGGGCTTCGCCAGGCCCATCTGGTAGCCGAGGAAGAGGAAGCGCAGGGGCTCCATCAGCTTCCCGAAGAAGTCCGTCAGGAAGGTGGGCGTCACGGAAACACCCTCAGGAAGGTGGCGCGCAGGAGCAGTTCCAGCGCGGCCAGCCCGAAGGCCAGCAGCAGGTACGGGTGGTAGTCCTCGCGGTAGTTGGCCGTGGCCCCACCCTCCATCAGCTTGGAGCGCTCCAGCGAGTCCAGCACCTTCTGGAGGCCCAGCTTGAGGCCCTCCGGATCCGTGGCGCGGTAGTACTCGCCGCCCGTCTGGTCGGCGATGTCCTGGAGCAGCTCGGGGTTGATGGGAATCTCCGTCTCACGCCAGACGGTGTTGCCGAACAGGTCCGTGCCCTGGGGGAAGGGCACCTTGCCGCCCTTGCCCACGAGGATGGTGTAGATGGGGATGTTCAGCGACTTCGCCATGTTGGCCGAGTCCAGCGGCGAAATCTTGCCGGAGTTGTTGTCGCCGTCGGTGATGAGCACCACCACGCGGCTCTTGGCCTCCGAGTCGCGCAGGCGGTTGAGCGCGGTGGCGAGCGCGTCACCAATCGCGGTGCCGTCCTCGAGCACGCGGGTGCGCAGCTGGCGCAGCACCTCCTTGAGCACGCCGTAGTCGAGCGTCAGCGGGGACTGCGTGTAGGCCGCGCCGGCGAACACCACCAGGCCGATGCGGTCATTGACGCGATTGCCGATGAACTCGGCGAGCACCTCCTTGGCCACGTGGAGGCGGTTCTGCGGGCGGAAGTCGCCGGCCTCCATGGAGGTGGACAGGTCGAGCGCGACGACGATGTCGATGCCCTCGACGCTGGAGTCCCGCACGCGCGCGTCGCGGGACTGGGGCCGGGCGAGCGCGACGACGGCGGCGGCCACGGCGAAGACGCGCAGGAAGGGCAGCAGCGGCAGCAGGTACGTGCGCAGGCCGCGGCCGTGGCTGGCGAGCACGTGCGCCGCGGAGAAGCGCAGCACGGCACGGGAGCGCCGCTCGCGCCAGGCCCACCCGAGGAGGACCGGGATGAGCAGCAATCCCCACAGCAACTCGGGGTTATGAAACGCGGGGACCGGAGGCATGGGACACGGGAGCGGCCTCGGGGAGAGGCGGCACGAGAGGGGGCCAGGTCTTGTCCAGCAGCTCGTAGCCGAAGGCGAGCGCCTCGCGGCACGACTCCGGCGACGACTCGGCGCGGGCGTATTTGACCAGGTCGGACTCGGAGACGAAGCGCATCAGTCCGTCCTCGGGGAACTGGAGGGGCTGCTTGCGCCGCAGCTCCACCATCAGCTCCGAGCTGGTGCACTCCAGGGCGTCGAAGCCGTAGCGCTCGCCCAGGTAGCCACGGATGATCTCCGACAGCCGGAAGTAGAAGTCCTTCACCCGGCCCTGGGCGGGCAGGTTCTCGGCCTTGAGCCCCTCCAGCGCCTGGCGGGTGCGCACGTCCAGGGGCAGCAGCGGCTTGACCTCGGCCAGGGGGCGGTTGCGGTACTTCTGGAAGAGCCGCCACGCCACCATGCCCACGGCGATGGCGGCCAGCAGCCCCAGCAGCGCCCACACGAGCGTGAGGGAGCGGACGGCCACCTCGGTGGGCGGCTGGATGTCCTTGAGGTCCGCGCCCTCCGCCTGGGCGTCCTCGGGCAGCGTGCCGGCCACCTCGAGGGTGCGGCCCGGCGCCATGTAGCGCTTGGGGCCCTCCGGCGTGGTCACGAGGAAGGGCAGCTCGGGCAGCGTGAGCATGCCGAGGTTGAAGGCGGACAGCTTCAACCGGAAGGTGGTGACGGCGGGCTCCTTGCCCGTCTCCGGAGGCGTGCGCGCCTGGGACAGCAGCTCGAAGTCACCCAGGTCCGGCGGCAGCTCCAGCTCGTAGCGCTGGTCCGCCGGGTGGGTGATGACCAGCTCGTAGACGAAGGGCTCGCCGAGCAGCACCTGCTCCGGCTGCACGCGGGCCTGGAATCCCTCGGGCTCCACGGCCGGCAGCTTCGCGAGCGCCTGCTGGGACGGAGCGGGTGCCGGCTCCTGGGCCAGGGCCGGCGAGACGAGGAGGAAAGCACCGAGAGCCAGCCACCTCATGCCGCCATCCTCCGGGAGCGGGCGCGGAAGAAGCGCACCAGGGCCATGCCGTGATCATCGCCGGTGCTCAGTTCCACGTGGTCCAGCTCCAGCTTCTTGAAGAGCCTGCGCCGCTCCTCGCGTTGCGCCTGCATGGCCCGGGCGAAGCGGCCGCGGACGAGCGGGTCGCTCGTGTCCACGATGAAGCGCTCGCCCGTCTCGGGGTCCTCCATCTCCACGAGACCCAGCCGGGGGAACTCCTGCTCCAGCGGATCCTCGATGACCACGGGGACGAGGTCGTGCTTGCGGCCCACCAGGCGCAGCGGCGGCTCGTACCCATCCGCGAGGAAGTCCGAGATGAGGAACGTCACCGTCTTCCGGCGCGCCAGGCGGCTGAGGTAGGTGAGGCCGGCGGCGAGGTCCGTCCCCTTCCCCTTGGGCTGGAAGGTGAGGATGTCGCTCACCAGGCGCATGACGTGCGTGCGGCCCTTGCGCGGCGGCACCACCTTCTCCACCTGGTCCGAGAAGAGGATGAGGCCCACGCGGTCGTTGTTGGCGATGGCGCTGAAGGCGATTTGAGCGGCCACCTCGGCGGCCACCTCCGACTTGGAGCGCTCGCGCGAGCCGAACTCCTTGGAGGCGGACACGTCCACCAGGAGCATCACCGTGAGCTCGCGCTCCTCGGTGAAGACCTTGACGTAGGCCTCGTTCATGCGGGCGGTGACGTTCCAGTCGATGATGCGGATTTCGTCACCGGGCTGGTACTGCCGCACCTCGGAGAAGGCCATGCCCCGGCCCTTGAAGACCGAGTGGTACTGGCCCGCGAGCATGTCCGACACCACCTTGCGGGTGCGGATCTCCAGCTTGCGGATGCGGCGGATGATGTCCTTGGCGAGCACGGCGCGCCCCCTGGGCTGTCCCGGGTGGGGTTACGGGACCTCGACGCGATCGAACACGCGCTGGATGAGCTTCTCGGTGGTGAGCTCCTCGGCCTCGGCCTCGTAGGTGAGGGCGATGCGGTGGCGGAGCACATCGAAGGCCACGGCCTTGACGTCCTCGGGCGTGACGAAGCCGCGGTGGCGCAGGAAGGCGTGGGCGCGCGAGGCCTGGGTGAGCGCGATGGTGGCGCGCGGGCTGGCGCCGAACTGGATGTAGTCGGCCTGGTCCTTGAGGCCGTAGCGGCCCGGCTCGCGCGTGGCGAAGACCACGTTGAGGATGTAGTCCTTCACCTTCTCGTCCATGTAGATTTGAGTGACGAGCTCGCGGGCGCGCACGAGGTGCTGCAGGTCGATGACCTTCTGGGCGGACGGGGGCTTGCCGCCGGCCATGCGGTCCATGATGACCTTCTCCTCCTCGCGGGTGGGGTAGCCCACCTTCACCTTGAGCATGAAGCGGTCCACCTGCGCCTCGGGCAGGGGGTAGGTGCCCTCCTGCTCGATGGGGTTCTGGGTGGCGAGCACGAGGAAGGGCGAGGGCAGCGGGAAGGACGTGTCACCGATGGTGACCTGGCGCTCCTGCATGGCCTCGAGGAGGGCGGACTGCACCTTGGCGGGGGCGCGGTTGATTTCGTCGGCCAGCAGGACGTTGGCGAAGACGGGGCCCTTGCGGACGGTGAAGTTGGCCGCCTGCTGGTTGTAGATCATCGTGCCCACCACGTCCGCGGGCAGCAGATCCGGGGTGAACTGGATGCGCATGAAGGAGGCGCTGATGCTGTCGGCGATGGTGCGCACCGTGAGCGTCTTGGCGAGGCCGGGCACGCCCTCGAGGAGGACGTGGCCGTTGCACAAGAGGCCGATGAGGATGCGCTCCAGCATGTAGCGCTGGCCGACGATGACCTTGCCGACCTCCTGGTTGAGGAGCTCGACGAAGCTGCTCTCCTGCTGGACGCGCTCGGTGAGCGCCCGGATGTCCGTGTTCATATGTGCCGTCTCGACTGTCCCTGGAGGAGGCGGGCAGCCTAGGAGGTGTAGGTACGCCGCTCAACACCCCATCACGCCCGACATTCCAGTAATTTCAGGGGCCCATGTCCCCGGAACCCTCCAGGAACGACCCTCGGGAGTACCCCAAACCACATCGGGGCGAAGAACGCCAACCTTCTGGAGGGGTCCTCCCCCGCGTCCCAGGGCCGGTCGAGGCGGAGCTGCTGGGGGAGCTGGCCCCCGGGGTGGCCTCCCGGGAGTGCCCCCTGCGAGGGGGTGGAGGGCTGCGGCTGTTGGAGGGGGGAGCGGGCCGGGCGGTGGTGTTGCTCCATGGCCGGGGGAACGCGGCGAGCATGTGGTTCCCGCTCCTGGGTGAGCTGGCCCGGGAGCACCGGGTACTGGCGGTGGATCTGCCGGGATTCGGGTGCTCGTCGGTGTCCCAAGGGCCCCTGGAGACGGCGGAGGACGGACTGCGCTTCTTCGTCGAGCCGGTGGAGGAGGTGCTGGCCACGCTGGCGCCGGGGCCGATGACGCTGGTGGGGCACTCGCTGGGAGGGCTGGTGGCGCTGGAGCTGGCGCTGCGGGGGCGGGTGCCGGTGGAGCGGCTGGTGCTGGTGGACGCGATGGGGCTGGGCCCGGAGATGGCGCGGGACGCGCGGCTGTTCTTCCGGGTGGGCCCGGAGCGGATGGCGCGGGTGCTGGGGCCGAGGCTCTTCGGCCGCATCGCGCCGCTGCCGGACACGCCGTTGAACCGGAGGCTGGCGGCATTGGGGTACGAGCTGATGACGGTGCCCGGGGGGAGACCCGAGGCCACGCGGGCCTTCAACACGCTGGTGCCCTTCACGGGCGGCGTGTTCCACCGTTACGAGCGGCTGGGCGAGGTGAAGCAACCCACCCTGCTCTACTGGGGCGAGCACGACACGGTGCTGCCCGTGTCACTGGCCGAGGCCGCGGCGAAGGTCATGCCCGATGCGCGGCTCGTGCGGGTGCCCGCAGGACACAGCCCGCACCTGGAGCAACCAGCTGACTTCCGCGTCCAAATACACTGACCTGCGAATCCAGATACAACGTCTGACCCATCGGCCCGTCACGAGCGGATTGAACTCCGTCAAGGGGCTCGTGATAGAAGCCCCGCCCCATGCCATTGTCTACCCGCGTCCGCGTTGTCCTGATGAGCAGTGTCTGTCTATGGGGTTGCGAGCAGGCGAAGACGGAGCCCACGTTCGACTACGGGCCCAAGCGCGGGCTGGTCGCGCAACTGCGGAGTGCGCTCGAGAAGGAGCCCTGCGACCGAACGAAAGCGGTGCAGTACATCCAGGCCGTGTTCTCCGCCGGGGACTGGCGCGGAAGCATCCAGTTCGCCGACGGCTTCAGCGCGCGGTGCGGGAAGTTCCCCCAGCTCCGGTCCATCAGCTACTCGGCGCACATGCAGCTCAGTGAGTTCGACCTCGCCATCCAGGATGCCACGGAGCTCATCGACAGCGCGCCGGGCAATGCCGGGTATTGGGTGTGGCGAGCCCTGGCCCACCAGTCCCGTGAGCAGTCCGAGCAGGCCCTGGGCGATTTCCAGCAGGCCTTCCGCCTCCAGCCAGAGCAGTTCCAGGTGGCCAACCAGCTGGCCACTGCCTACGAGCGGCTGGACCGGCCGTGTGACGGCCACCTCGTGATGCTGGAGCATCAGCAATCCAGCATCGAGTCCGTCGGACGGCCCGAGGTGACGAAGCGGATCGCCCAGTTGGCCGCCATGGGGTGCGAGTCCGGGAAGGGCAAGGCGGTGGTGGCGGTCAGCAAGACGGGCACCATGTGGGTGGAGCCGCTGGTCAATGGCAAGACGCGCGGCCGGTTCATCCTGGACACCGGAGCGAACACGGTGGCCGTGTCTCAGGCGTTCGCGGACCGGCTCGGATTGAAGCTCGAGGGCGCCCGGAAGCTCTCGTTTCGCACGGCCCAGGGCCTCATCCAGGCTCCGGTGGTCCGGGTCCCGAGCATCGCGCTCCAGGGAGCCCAGGCCGAGAACGTCGAGGTGGCCGTCATGTCCACGCTGCCTCCGGACGTGGATGGACTGCTGGGGCTCGGTTTCCTGGCACGCTTCGAGATGAGGCTCGATGCGCAGGCGGGCCGGCTGGAGCTCTCGGAGCACAAGCGCTCGCGAACCTCGAGCAGCCGCACGCGTCAGTGAACGATGAAATCGAATTGCTCGATGACGGCTTTGAGCTCTTCCGGGGTGGTACCGAACTGCCTGGCAACGGTAGGAGCATGGTCGGCCAATGCCACGGTGGAGGGCGGCCATTTATAGAAGTTCTTCACGAGGATATTGCTGGAGCCTGGCCACTTGACACTGTTCAGCTCATGGCTGTGGCCAATGGGGTCCAAGATGGTGAAGCTCGGCCATTTGGGAAACCGCAGGGTATGAGGGTCACAACCGTGGAAGCGGCAACCATCCAGACGGGCTTCAGTGAAGTCGCAGTCCTCGATGGAACCCAGTTGGTACTCCGGTTCCGTCCCGTACTCGGGCCAGTATCCGAACTCACACCCAGACAAGCGCCCTTTGAAGCGGCAGCCCTTGAGAGAGGCCTTGATCCATTGCTGGTGGTTCTTCAACTCCTGCTTCACCTCGAAGGTGCAGTCGGTGAAACGTGCCCCGATGATGATGAGGTTCCTGGCGGAGACATTCAGGACAACGGTGCAGTTGCGTAGCGTCAGGTTGGGTCCAAGGAAGTAGAGCGAGTTCTTGTCCGTCAGTTCCAGCCGCTCGTTTTCAACGGCTTTGTTCTCGATGAGAACGCTGGTGAGCCACCCCATGGCCGCCCCTTTCAGAAGGTGAGCATCCGGAAGAACTCGCCCGCCATGCGCCGGCCATGCCGCGCCAGGTTCGACGCCGTCCCGGAGAGAATCTCGTACTGTCGGTTGTTGCTCAGGTCAATCACGTCGGCTCCTTGCTGGTTGAACTGCAGGCGCCCTCGAAACTGGGCCTTCACCGTTTCGTGTACGAAGCGGCCCCGGGCCTCGCGCTCCAACAAGTGCGCCAGCCAGTACTTGCCTTCTTTGAGGGCCTGGTCGATGGCCCTTTCTTCTGCCGGAGTGAGCCTGTGTGGCCCCCAGAGCCGGGCCGCCTCGGTCACAGCCTTCTGGAGCATGTCACCCACCTCGTCCTCGGCGGGGATGTCGTGGATGGACTTGCCAGGAGGCAAGTGCCACCTCTGGCCATTGGGCAGAATGACCTGCAGGTTGCCGCCCCGGTGGCGGATGGCGACGATGCCCGAGGAGCCGCCCCCGGAGGACGCCCCGCCGCCCCTGCCCTTCTTGAGCATCACCACCGCCAGGGGGCCGTGCGGCGTGGCCGCCACCGTCTCCACCGCCGCCACCGCCCGGGCCAGTACCCCCTCCGCGGCCACCATGACTTCCACCCGTCCCAGCACCGCCGCCCCACCCTGCGCCTGCCACCGCGCGTTGGCCACGCTATAGCCTGGTAGCGCGCGCACCCGCGCCGCCACCTCCGCCACCGTGCGCCCCGTCAACGCCCCCACCGCCAGAATCATCGCCCGCGCCGCGTCCGTGCCCAGCACCCGGGCGAAGCCCTCACCCGCCTCGCGCAACTCCTCGAAGGTGGTGGCCTCGTGCGCCCTCATGGCCATGGCCGCCCAGCCGTCCATCAGCCCCCAGAGCGTGTCCACCCCCAGCCACGCGACCAGCACGACGGACAGCCCAGCGGCCAACAGCTTGGTGGTCGGCTCGGGCACCAGCCAGAGGGCCAGGTACGCCCCGAGTGTCCACATGCACGAAGCCACCAGCACCTGCGGGTCCAACTCCCGCCCCAGTGCCGCCTTCGTCTCCTCCAGCACCGAGCCGAAGGACAGGGCGAGCGCCAGCGTGCGCCGGTCATCCGCCTTCAGGTAGGGAGCGTCGTCCAGCAGGCGCAAGCAGTCGCCCCCGCCCTGGCCCCGGGCGCACCACTCCAGGTAGTGGCGGCGCAGGGCCTCGTTCGCCTCCGTCGTCAGGTGGCTGTCCTCGTCCACCGGCACCAGCGACAGCACGCGGCCCTTGTACACCTCGGCCACCCATGTCCCACTCCCCTGCGCCCATTCCGGGTGCTGCTCCACCTGGTCCTTCAGCCACTCGAGCGCGGCCTCGCGGGGGCTCTTGCCGTTGAGCTGTGTCCGCCGGGCGTTCTCCCGCACCGCGCGCAGGAAGTCCGCCCTGGGCACCGCCACCGGCCGTCGGGGGCCACCACCTCCCGGCTGCAGCACCACCACCTCGTACTCCACCGCGCCCTCCAGGCCAGCACCTGAATCCGCGAAGGACTCCTGCATGGGCGCCGGCGGGGGCGTGAGCGATAAGGGGCGCCCGCTGCCCGTCAGCGTGCCGCCCGGCGGGTGGCTCGTGGTACACGCCCCGAGGAGCAAGAGGACGGGCAGCACCCAGCAGCGGTGCGGCAGCGGGCCTGCCAGGTGAGAACTCTTCAGACCGGGGAGCATACCGCACCTCTTCCGCCAACCCTGGGGGCTGGCGCGGATTGTTTCCGGGAGTACACGGAAGCCCGAGCGCGGACGTCAAGCCCTTGGGTAGGGAGAAGGGTGGAAGACGCAAGAGGTTGGCGGGAGGCGTGCGCGTCAAGGGAAGGTGACGTTGCCACTGTCTTCCGACGGAAGGGTTGGATTATCTACTTCCCAGGTCATGCCGTGGTAGGGTCCGCACCCGGCAACAGCATCGGAGCGCCTTCATGCAAGTCACGACCTGGTTCATCGCGAAGGAAGACGAGGCGGAGGCGATCGAGTCGATCGTCACCACCGAGGAGCACGCCCCGGAGGACTGGACGTATCTCGAGCTTCCGCTCATCGAGATGGAGCTGATGGCGCTCTCCGCCGCCCTCCGGGGGACGGAAGACATCACGGACGAGCGCACCCTGGAAGATCCACTCATCTTCCGGGAGGAGGACGGGCTCATCATCGCGCGCGTGGTGGAGTCCTTCATCCAGGCACTCGCCCGGGTGAAGGACGAGAGCGTGCCCGGCCTCGTCAACGCCTGGGTGGAACGGATCGACGAGGAGAATCACTCTCCAGAGGACCTGCGTGAATTCCTCTCCGAGATGGTGAAGTTCGCCCGGCAGGCGGTGGCACGCCCCAGCCCGGTGCTGTCGCTCGCGACGTTCTGAGTCCGGATTGGAGTCAGGAGTCCGCGCCAGTAACGTCCATGGGAACCCTGTACTCCCCACCCGGAGGCGCCCATGACCCGCGGATCCAAGACTCCCGAGCAGGACCGTACCGAGGGCACCGCCCGTCCCCGTGGCTACGAGCAGGTGGACAAGCTGTCCGTCCCCCTCCCCCACGGCACCGAAGTCACGACGCGCGTGGAGCGCGTGGCCGGTGACCGGCAGATCCCCCAGGGCGTGGTGGGCCGCGTGGTGCGTGCCCGGGGCGGCGGCTTCGACGTGCAGATCGTCGGCGTAGGCGAGCTCTGGTACGCCCGGGACGAGCTGGTGCCTCGCAAGCCGGGCCAGCTCCAGTTCGCGCTCCGGCGCGCCGCCACCTGGGACGCCCTGCGCCCCTGCGTGGTGCTGGAGACCGTGGTGGGCTCGCAGGCCTGGGGCCTCGCCAACGAGGCCTCCGACGTCGACATGCGCGGCGTCTTCGGCCTGCCCCTGCCCTGGCACTTCGGCCTCGCCGACAAGGCGAGAGATCTCGTCAGCGCCGATGGCAGCCATACCTTCTGGGAGCTCTCCAAGGCGGTGGAGCAGGCCCTCCGCGCCGACCCCAACACCCTGGAGATGCTCTTCGTCCCCAGCGCCCGCGCCTCGGACGAGCTGGGGCAGTGGCTGCTCGCCGAGCGCGAGGCCTTCGTGTCCAAGGCCATCTTCGGCAGCTTCGGCCGGTACGCCATGAGCCAGCTCGACAAGCTCACCCGCAGCCAGCGGCTCGCCGAGCACCGGGATCTGGTGCTCGAGTGGCTGTGCGAGGAGCCCGCGCCCAACCTGGACGAAGTGGCCCGGCGGCTCGCGGCCATCTCCCCACGCTCCGCGCCCTCGCCCGAGGACGCGCTGCTCGCGGCGAAGACATACCTCAAGCAGCTCTACCGCTCGCTGTGGGACCAGGGCCTCATCGAGGCCAACGACTTCGCCGCCCTCACCCGCTATGCACGCGGAGGCGGTCAGCGGCCTCCCAGCGCTCGCGAGCTGCGGCCGAAGAACGCCTACAACCTGCTGCGGCTGGTGGTGCTCGCCACCGGATGGCTGCGGGAGGGGGTGCCCACCTTCGAAGTCACCGGCACCTACAAGGCACGCATGTTGGACATCAAGGCCGGACGTGTCCCGCTGGAGGAGGTGCTGCGGGACGCCGAGGCCCTCGCCCCGGAGTTGGAAGAGGCCCACCGCACCAGCAAGCTGCCGCAGCTCCCGGACTACGGGCGCGCGGACCGTCTGCTGCGCCGCGTGGGCGAGGAACTCGCACGGCGCTGGGTGATGAAGGAGCCCGGGCCGCTCGGCCGTGATGCCCCCGCGCCTCCGGCCGTCGAATGGAAGGAGGAGGAGTCATGACCCACACGCTGATGACGGAGCACCAGGCCCGGGTGGCCAACGCCGTGCTCGACGAGGAGTCCACCCGGCGGTGGCACCTCGTCGTGTCCCTCTCGGGCGCGCACGCGTATGGCTTCCCGTCGCCCGACAGTGACCTGGACCTCAAGTGCATCCACGTCACCCCCACCGCCCACCTGCTCCGCCTGGAGCAGCGCGGCCCCGGGGCGTCCGCCGAGCGCCTGGAGGTCATCGACGGTGTCGAGGTGGACTACTCGTCCAACGAGCTTGGCCCGGTGCTGTTCGGTGTCCTCCAGGGAAACGGCAACTACCTGGAGCGGCTGCTCGGAGCGCATACGCTGCGCGGCTCGCCCGAGCTGGAGGCCGTGCGTCCGCTGGTGCGCGGCGTGCTGTCCCGGCGGCTGCACCGGCACTACCGCGGCTTCGCCCACGGCCAGTTGCGCGAGTGGGAGAAGACGGGCTTCCGCTCCACCAAGAAGCTCCTCTACGTGCTGCGCACGGCGCTCACCGGCACCCACGCGCTGCTCACGGGAAAGGTGGAGGCGGACCTCACCGCGCTGATGGACCGCTATGGCTTCAGCGAGGCGGGTGAGCTCGTCGCCTGGAAGCGGCGGGGCGAGCGCAGCGAGCTGCCCGAGGCCCTGTCCGAGCACTGGCGCGGCCAGGTGGAGCGGGCCTTCGAGCGGCTCGACTCCGCCTGCGAGCGCTCCGTGCTTCCGGAGGAGCCCCAGGGCACCGAGGCGCTGGAGGCGTGGTTGCTCGAGCTCCGGCGCTCACGGTTCTGATGCACGGCGGGGAGGACGGGGACGGGCACCCTCACCCCGTCCCTCTCCCGGAGGGCGAGGGGATGTTGACGGAGTGGGTTTCAGGTTCAGGTAATGCTCGCGCTTCGCCTTGGGGAACTTCTCGATGGCATAGCGCAGCAGGGTCCTCGGCATCTCCCGCGCATGGCGGTCGAGGAAGGCCTCCTCGCTCGCCAGGTCCCTGTTTCCGACCTCGCGCAGCATCCATCCCACCGCCTTGTGGATGAGGTCGTGCTCGTCGTGGAGCAGCAACTCCGCCAGCTTCAGCGTGTCCTTGAATTCTCCCGCACGGATGAAGGCCTGGGTCGACATGATGGCGATGCGCCGCTCCCTGAGCACCGGTGAGCGCGCCAGCTCGTAGAGCCACGGCGTGAGCTCCGGGTGCTCGAGCAGGTACGCGCCCAGGACCCGCGGTGCCACCGTGTCCACCAGATCCCAGTTGTTCAGCCCCGCCAGGTGCTCCCGGCAGAACTCGAAGAGCCGGTGGCGTCCAGCCTCGTCCGCTCGCTCGAACTGCGTCACGAGGATGAGGAAACCCGTGAGCCGGTGCTCGTGGACCTCGCTCCGCAACAGCGCTCCCAATTGCTCCAGGGGAAGGTCCTTGTGACGCCGGGCGATCCTCCGCTGCTCCGGCACGGTCACACCGAGGAACACGTCTCCTTCGGCGTACTCGCCCGGGCCTGTCTTGAAGAACCTCGGGTAGAAGGCGGCCTTCTCGGGGTCGGCCGCCCGCGCCAGCTCGTCCCGGATGCTCTTGGCGGAGGGAGTATTCACGGCCGGGAGTCTGGCGGGGACGCGGCCCGGAAGGCTAGCGTCCTCCGCCGTGTCCCATGACCTGCTAGACCTCGCCGCCACGCCCGAGCGCCTCCGCACGCTCGCCGATGCCGGTGTTTTGACTCCCCAGGGCTTCGAGCATGCCCTGCGGCTCGCCGTCGCCACTCCGCAGCGGGCCGCCTGGAGGCGCTTCCTGTCCGCCGTGCTGCTGGGCTTCGGCTCGCTGCTGGTGCTCTCCGGCGTCATCTACTTCTTCGCCTACAACTGGGCGGCACTGCACCGCTTCGGAAAGATGGGGCTGCTGCTGGCCGCCATCCTCGGGGCCTGCATCGCCGCCTGGCGCCTGGGCGAGACCCTCGCGGGACAGTTCGCCCTGCTCTTCGCCGCGGTGCTCGTGGGTCCGCTGCTCGCCGTCTACGGGCAGGCGTACCAGACAGGCGCGGACCCCTATGAGCTGTTCCTCGGGTGGAGCCTCCTCATCCTTCCCTGGGTGGTGCTCGCCCGCTTCGCGCCCCTGTGGCTGCTGCTGCTGCTCCTCGTGAACACCGGGCTGAGCCTCTTCTGGTTCCAGGTCGCCGATGGCGAGGGCACCACGCTCATGTTGGTGCTCGCACTGGTGAACGGCGTGGCCTGGGGGGCGCACGAAGCACTCGCGGCGCGCGGCATCTCCTGGTTGACGGGCCGGTGGATGCCCCGGGTGCTGGCGATGATGACCATGGCGCCGCTGCTCGGCCTGGGGGAGCTCCAGGTGGCGGTCCCCCGGGAGGGTGACAGCGCGAGCATCGTAGGGCTCGGCCTGCTCCTGGTGGTGATGGTGGCGGCGTACGTCTTCCACCGGCAGGTGCGCTCCGAGCTCTTCCTCCTCACGCTGGACGCGGTGAGTGCGATGACATTGGTCACCACCCTGGTCGGCCGCTTCCTGTTCAAGGCGAGCAGCTTCGACGCGGGCGTCTTCCTCTTCCTGGCCCTGCTCATCATCGGTGAGGTGGGGCTCACGGTCTGGTGGCTGCGCGCCGAGGCTCGCGGTCCGGAGGAGGCATAGCCATGGCGTTCAAACCCTCGCTACGGGACGTGTTGCCCACCTCATTGCACGAGCCGGCACGCGCCGCGCTCACGTCCAGCACCGAGGCCACGGCGAGCATGCCCTGGTTCGTGCGCATCCTCACCGGCTTCGGCGCATGGCTGGCCTCGTGGTTCCTGATCGCCTTCATCGCGATGGGCGTGCTCGGAGCGGGCGAGGAAGTGGGCGCCATCGTCCTGGGCTTGATTCTCACCGGAGGCGCCGTCTTCGTGCGCCACGCGGGAAGCAACGTGTTCCTCACCCAGCTCGCGCTGTCCACCGGGCTGGCCGGACAGGGCCTCTTCATCGGCGGCGTGGGAGCCGCCTCGGACGAGAAGGGCGCGGCCCTCGCCACGGTGGCCATCCAGGCGGTGCTCCTCTTCATCTACCCGGATCTCATCCAGCGCTTCCTGTCCACGTTCTTCGGAAGCCTCGCACTGCTGTACCTGCTGCGAATCACCGCGCCCGCCGTGCTGGCGGATGTGACGCTGGTGGGCATCACCGTGCTCGCGCACCTGCTCTTCCTGAAGCAGGCCAGGCTCCAGAGCGGACGCTGGAGCGCACTGGTGACGCCCGCGGCCTTCGGGCTCGTCACCACGCTGCTGTCCTCACTGGTGATGCGCTCCTGGTTCCATGAGCTCTACCGGGAGCTCTTCCGCAAGGGCGCGGTGGAGCTGCCCGCCGGGGTGCTGACGCTCGGGCTCGCCGTGGTGACGCTGTACTCGGCCTGGCGCGTGCTGGAGGAGACGGACTCCGAGCCCGGGGGCCCCGCGGGTGTGACGGCCTTCGCCTCGCTGGCCCTGACGGCCCTCCTCACACTCCACACGCCTGGAGTCATCGCGGCCCTCGGCGTGCTGCTGCTCGGCTTCCACCGGCGCAACGTGGTGCTGCTCGGCATGGCCGTGGTCTTCATCCTCGTGTTCGGCGTGGGCTACTACTACGACCTCCAGTTCAGCCTGCTGGCCAAGTCGCTCGCGCTGCTGGGCAGTGGACTGGTGCTGCTCGGCCTGCGGCTCTTCATCCTGCGCCGCTTCCCCGCGGCCGAGGAGGTGCGCTGATGCGCGCCCGCGTCATCTTCGGTGGTCTCCTGCTGGTGGTGGTGGCCCTGGTGGTGCAGGTCGTCCGCAAGGAGCAGGTGCTGGCCCATGGCACGCCGGTGCTGCTGGAGCTCGCCCCGGTGGATCCCCGCTCGCTCATGCAGGGCGATTACATGGTGCTCGACTACGCCATCAACCGCGAGGCCCGGCTGTCCAACGACACGGACTGGGGCGCGAGCTCCAGCACGGACTCGGGCCCGAAGGAAGGGCGCCTCGTGCTCCGGCTCGACGAGAACGGCGTGGGGCGCTTCGTCCGTCACGACACGCCCGGCACGCCTCTGGCCCCGGGGGAGTTCCTGCTGCGCTACAAGGTGCGCCAGGGCCGCGTGCGCCTGGGCGCGGAGTCCTTCTTCTTCCAGGAAGGACACGCGGACCGCTACGCGGGGGCGAAGTACGGCGAGCTCCGCGTGACTGGCGATGGCACCAGCGTGCTCGTGGGCCTGCGAAACGCCGAGCGCCAGCCGCTCGGCCGCGACACAGGAGACGCACCCGCCCGGGTCAATTGATCTGCACGGAGCCGCCCTTGATGCGGTTGACTCCGGCCGCGCTCGACTCGAGCTGCACGCCCTTGATGATCACCTTGCCGTTGCGCCGCAGGGTGATGCTCGCCTTGCCACACGACAGGACGATCTCGTCCTGCCCCTCGATGACCACGCGCTTGCCGTCCACCCGGGCCTCCACCTGCTCGCGTGGGACACGGGCCTCCAGGAGCTCGTCGATCAACGGCGTGCTGCTCGTGGTCTGCACCAGCCCCACCAGCAGGGGGCGCGTGGGGCTCCCGTTCTCGAACAGGAGCACGGCCCGCTGCCGCGAGGCGACCGCCTGGTCCAGGCTCTTCGCATCGAGCGGCACGGTGGACAGGGCCGGCAGCGGACCCGCCGTATTGCCCTCGTAGTCCACGAGCACCCCGCGTCCCGGATCAACCCCCACCACCCACCCCACCCGGCTGCCGACGATGGGCTCCTGGGGGGCGGGGTCGTGCGCGGACAGCGGGGCCTTCTTGCCAGAATTCATGCTCATTCCTTCTACCTCCCAGCTCACTTGCTGGAGTCGCTGGCCTTCGTGCGGCCGGGCGAGCTGGCCAGGGGCTGCGCCGACAGGGACTGGAGCTCGGACTGGGCCGAGGACAGGTCGATGTCGGGCGGATCCTTGTGCTCGACCGGTTGCACATCCGGAAGTTCCAGCTTGGAGACGGACTTGCTGCTGAGCGAACCCGCTCCCAGCATCTTCACCTTACCGCCCTTCACCTTGATGTTCGAGCCGTCGATGGTCAGCGACTTCGCGAACCACTTGACGGCGCCGGACTTCTCCATGCTGACGATGAGGTTGCCGCCGACGATGAGCGAGAACTTGTCCGCCTTGAATTGAAAGGCCTTGGCCATCGAGGCGGCGGCCTTCCCGACCTCGGTGTGCGCCTTGGCCCCGACGTCGTCCTTCTGGTCCTTGCCGGCCGCCAGCGACGCCGAGCCCTTGACCTGGGACTCGAAATCACTGCCCACCTTGGTGGAGCGATCCTCGGCCACGCTCTCCTGACGGACGCCCGCGACGTACTCGAAGCTGGCGCCGCCCACCTGGATGGACTTGTCCCCCTCCACCGACTCGCTCTTCATCAAGGCGACGTTGATGGAGTAGGCGGCCCCCACGTTCAGCGCCGCCGCCAGGGACACGGAGGTGTCGGCGGTCTGCACCACGAAGACGTTCTGCATGCCGCTCACCGCCACCGACTGGTTGCCCTCCACCTCCTCGTCATGGCTCCCGCGGATGCCGGTGGTCCGGTTGCCCGTGACCTTCAGCGTCTGGCTTGCCTCCACGAGGCCCGTGTCCTCCTGAAGGACGCTCAGCGTCTGGTTGCCCTCGATGGTGCGCTGGCGATCCTTCTTCACGAGCAGCGCCTCGTTGGCCCGGATCTCCTGCGTCTTGTCGTTCCGGGTGTGCAGGTCATCGTCCTTCTGGGCGTGGAAGAAGACCTGCTCCTCGCCCGCGGCATCCTCGAAGCGCAGCTCGTTGAAACCATCGCTGTTGGGACTGGAGGAGGTACGCAGGGTGGAGCGCGTCTTCTCGTCCGGCAGCGAGTAGGGGGTGGGGTTCTGCCCGTTGTAGACGGCCCCCGTGATGAGGGGCCGATCCGGGTCGCCCTCGAAGAACCGGATGACGACCTCCTGCCCCACCCGTGGCAGGAAGAGCCCACCCCAGGCCGGGCCGCCCCAGACCTGGCCCGGGCGGATCCAACAAGAGCTCTTGTCGTCCTTCCCGCCCTCACGGTCCCAGTGGAACTGCACCTTGATGCGGCCGTGCTCGTCGGGGTGGATCTCCTCGCCGGGAATCCCCGTCACGGTGGCGGTCTGGATGCCGGAGATGACCGGGCGGGGCGTGCTCCGGCGCGGCCGGAAGGGCACGTCCGAGGGCATGCAGCGGAACTCGTTCCGGTAGCGCCCCTGCCCCAGCGCCTCGTGCCGCGAGTGCACCTCGGGCTGGTGGCCCACGTGCTGGATCTCCACCACCAGCAGCTTGCCTCCCGCGACCGCGTCCAGCTCGAAGAAATGACCGGGGCACAACCGCGGGCTGACACTGATACCCGACTGGGTCCGCTCGGATTGGAGCTGCTCCTCCAGCCGCACCTTGCCGAGCCGCTTGCCCTCCGAGGGCTCCACATAGCTGGCGGGAAAGTCGTAGAGCTCGAGCGCGTCGAAGTCACCCGTCTTGGAAGGCCGGGCCGACAGGTCGAGCGCGGGCTTCTTGAAATCGAAGTCGCGCAACATGACCTTGCCGGGGCGCAACCGGTGCACCTGGGCCAGGGCCGAGGCGTGCTCCGCGTCCGACACGCGGCCATCCTCCTCGCGGAACGGCAGCAGCGAGCCGCCCGCCATCTCCAGGTACGCCCCGGAGCTGTCGCCCAGCAGCAGCTCGTGCGCGTCCTCCGAGTGCGTGAAGAAGTAGAAGATGCCCTCCTCCTCCAACAGCCGGGAGATGAAGTCGAAGTCCGACTCCCGGTACTGCACGCAGTACTCGCGAGGCGCATAGCTGCCGGACAGGACGAGGCGGTGCTCCACCTGTCCCTCGTTGAGCACCTGCTTGACGATGTCCGGGACGGCCTTGTGCTGGAAGATGCGGCTGCGCCGCACGTGCTTGAGCCGCTCGAGCGCGGGCACCACCCGCAGGCGGTAGCGGAGCCGACCCCCTTGCAGGCCCAGGGCCTGGGCGCGATGCACCTGGCCATTCACGTAGCGCACCGGCTCGCCCGCGTGCTGGAAGGTCAACGTGGCCGGCTTGCCCATCAGCTCCGCCAGGGCCAGCGGCTCCTCGGCGTGGGTGTAGAGGTCCAGGTTGAACTCGAAGGGCCGAGACAGCCCCTCCACCCCGGAGAGCTGCGTGACCACGCCGTCCTCCGGGGCGAGGCCGCCCACCTGGAGGCCAAACGCCATCTTGTCCGTCCATGCCATGGCGTCAGTTCTCCGCGATCTTCGAGCCCTTGATGACCACGTCGCCGCTGGCGGTGATCTCCACCTTGGCGCCCTTGATGATCACATCCCCGTTCTTCTTCACCTGGAGGGTGGCGGAACCGACCTTGAGGGTGAACTGCTCCTCGGCCACCAGGGAGATCTCCTTGGCGGACAGGGTATAGGAATCCTTGACGGCGTGGGTGTGATTGCCCCCCACGCTCACCATCAAATCCTTGCCCACCTTGAGGTTGCGTGACTTCTGGACCTGCTCGGACAGGTCTCCGCCCACCTGGAGGCTGCGCGAGCCCAGGACCGTCTCGGACTTCTTGGCGCCGACGGTCTCCGACTTGGCCCCGCCCACCTGCTCGGCCTTGAGGCCACCCACCAGCTGGTTGAGGGCTCCGCCCACGCTGACGGAATAGGCACCGCCAACGTTGAGCATCTTCCCCAACCCCACCGTCTCGAGGGAGGCCATGCTCACCGTGACGCTCTGGTTGCCGCCCACGCTGACGGACTGGTTGCCCGCGACCGTCTCGGTGTGGTTGCCGCCCACGGACGTCGAGCGATCCTTGTCCACCCGGAGCGACTGGTTGCCGCCGATGACACTGTCGTCGTTCTTCTTCACCTCCAGGGACTGGTTGCCCTCGATGGTGCGGCTGCGGTCCTTCTTGACGAGCAGCGTCTCGTTGCCGCCCACCTGCTGGGTCTTGTCGTTCTCGACGACGATGTCCAGGTCCTTCTGGGCGTGGAAGTAGACCTGCTCCTGGCCGGCGGCGTCCTCGAAACGCAGCTCGTTGGAGCCATTGCCGCCAGGACTGGAGCTGGAGCGCAGGGTGCTCCGGGTCTTGTCGTCCGGCAGGGAGATGGGCGGGGGATTCTCGCCGTTGTAGACGCTGCCGGTGACGAGGGGCCGGTCCGGGTCTCCCTCGAGGAACTCGACCACCACCTCGTGACCGATGCGAGGCAGATAGAGGGCGCCCCAGCCGGGACCGGCCCAGGACTGGCTCACGCGAATCCAGCAGGAACTCTTGTCGTCCCGGCCGCCCTCGCGGTCCCAGTGGAACTGCACCTTGACGCGGCCGTGCTCGTCGGTGTGGATCTCCTCGCCCGAGGGCCCCACGACGATGGCCGTCTGGGCGCCAGGGATGAGGGGACGCGGGGTGGTGCGCGCCGGACGGTAGGGAACCTTGGCGGGGAGGCAGGTGAAGGTATTGCGATAGCTCTCCCGGCGGCCCTCGGACTGGCCCTCGAAGAGGAGCACCTCGGGCTGGCGGCCCTCGTGACGGGCGGAGAGGACAAGGTAGCCCCGGTTGAAGGAGTCCACCGGGTGCTCGTCCAGCTCGAGCGTGTGGCCGGTGCGCAGACGACGGCAATTGCTGGCACCGGAGGCGAGCTCCACCCGGGCCCGCAGCTCCTCCAGGCGAACCTTGGCGAGCGTCTTGCCGACGCCGGGCGCCTCGTAGCAGCCCGGGTAGTCGTAGACCTCGAGAGAGGACTCGGCCTCGGCGTCGGTGCTGGTGGCGGTGAGGTCCTGGGTGGGGCGGACGAAGTTGTAGTCGCGGAGGGCCACGGCGCCGGGCTGCACCTGGAGCTGCGAGGAGAACTCGTGCACGTACTCGCTGTCGGCCACCATCTGGGTGGTGTTGCGGAAGACGAGCCGCGCCTCACCGGGCATCGCGGGGCAGCCGAGCGAGGTATCCGCGAGCACCAGGGTGTGAGCGTCCTCGGTGTGCTCGAAGTAGTAGAAGATGCCCTCTTCCTCGAGCAGGCGGGAGACGAAGTCGAAGTCGGACTCGCGGTACTGCACGCAGTAGGTGCGCGTGGCGTAGGAGCCGTTCAACTCCAGCCGGTGCTCCACGAAGGCATCGCCGAGCACCTCGTGGACGATCTCGGGGACGGTCTTCTCCTGGAAGATGCGGCTGTTGCGGGTGTGCTTGAGCGTCCACCAGCGGGGCACGACGGTGATGCGGTAGCGCAGGCGCTCCTCGGAGGCGCCCGCCTCCCAGCGGGTGACACGTGAAACGACGCCATGGAAGTAGCGCTCCCCGTCCTCGCCGAGGTGTACGGCCAGCAGCGCGTTCTGCCCCAGGAGGGCGCGCTCATCCACGGACACGTCCGACGGGGCGGCGAGGAGAGCTTCCAGCGTATAGGGCTGGGAAATGGCCTCATCGGCCTCGAAGCCAATGACGGCCAACTCGCCCAGAGCATGTGGGCCCACCTGGAAATCAAACTCAGCCTGATTTGCCAGGAGCGCAGCGGTTGCGACCATAAAACCCCCCTTCCGCGAGAGTATGCGCCGAGCCGGGTCCACAGTCACGATCCCACGTGGAATACCGTCTGCTTGAATTGTTCGAAGGTACTTGAGCGGTGTATGTGTGAAGCGCTTCACAGCGCTCCGCATCACTCTGCTGAAATACTCGGCCGGACAGCGCACCAGCCCAGAGGAAATCCTGGTGCCAGGCGCATGTGGTAGCACGGACAGCGGCCACACGAACGCATGCAGATCTCACTCAACACGACAGGCATGCAGGCCGGCATCTCCGTTGCCGCGGACAAGGACGCTCGCGACTCCTGCGTGGTGGTGGTGAAGGGAACGTTCGAGACGAATCCACGCGGAGAGATGACGCTCGCCAGAGAGCAGCGACCCCTCGTGACGGCCGATGAGCACCATGGCGATCCCGCCACGACCAGCATCCGCTACGAGTGCGACTTCGCGCTCGAGAAGCCACTGACGGACGTCATCGTGGTCGGCAAGGCGGTCTCGCCCTCCGGGCAGCGCGTGACACAACTGCCCGTCAGTCTCGAAGTCCAGGGCACGAAGAAGAGTCTGCAGATCCTCGGGGAACGACGCTGGGTTCGCTCGCTGGGAAGCATGTTGCCTTCAGAGCCCGTCCCTTTCCTCGAGATGCCCCTGACGTTCGAGCGGGCCTTTGGAGGCACGGATGAGAGCCGCGGGCCGGGACACGCCTCGGTGGAACACCGGAATCTCGTGGGCGTTGGGTTTCATCCGCATCGCGGCGCGGCCCAGATCGAGGGTACACCCCTTCCGAACCTGGAGCGTCCGGGGCAGACGATCTCCTCGCCCCGTGACCGGCCGGAGCCGATCGGAGTCGGGCATGTAGGGCGTGCCTGGGCGCAACGCATTGCCTACGCAGGCACCTACGACACGCGCTGGCGTGATGAACGGACGCCGTTCCTCCCAGCGGACTTCGACTCGCGCTACTTCCAATCCGCACCGGCGGATCAGCAGTTCCCGCATTTCCAGGGGGGCGAGCGGATCCGTTGCATCCACATGGCCGCGGAGCCCATCGTTCAATACGTCATTCCCTCACTGCGCGTTCCAGTCAGGTTCCACTTCGTCGATCGAGAAGTGGAGCAGATGGGTGTACTCGATACAGTGGTTCTCGAGCCCCATCTCTCGCTGGCCATGCTCGTGTGGCGCGCACGCGTCCCCATTGGGAAGAAGCTCAACGCGCTCCGGGAGATCTCCGTGGGTGAGAAGCCACGCAGCACATCGGGTACACCCATCGGCTATCGACATGGCAAGCCGGTGTTCAGCGGCCTTGCCGCGGCGATCCGCTGGATTCGTCAGCACCGGGGCAGCAAGCGATGAGTACGTCACCCGTCTACGTTCACGCCGCAGGAATGGCCTGCCCCGTGGGCCTGCGCTGGACGCCTGCGTGCGCGGCCTTGCGAGCCGGAATCAATCGCAAGCGGGTCTCACCCTACATGGACAATCAAGGCCGGGAGATCGTCATCTCGCACCTGCGTGACATCCTCGACCTCGAGGCGACCCCAACGCAGCGCTGGCTGTTCTTCCTGACCCACGCACTCCAAGATGTCCTCGAGCAGATCGGCGCAGCCGCGTTCGAGCAACTCCCGCTGCTCATCGCATTGCCGGCCTCGACGGCGAACACGCCCTACTCCGCGGATTTTCTCGTACGCGAACTCTCGGCGCGACTGGGGGTCGTGCTCCATCCGCGCAGGGTACGCATCTTCACCGAGGGTTCTCAGGGAGGCTATACCGCCCTGGCCGCCGGTCGCGAGCTGGTCCGCCGCCGCGAGGTCCCGGCCTGCCTCGTCGCCGGAGCGGAGTCGATGATGTGCGCTCGCACGGTGCTTCGGCTGTATGAGCAGCGCCGGCTGCTGACCGAAGACAACTCCGATGGTGTCATCCCCGGCGAGGCCGCCGCCTGCGTGCTTCTTTCCTCACACAAGCAGGGGCTGGCCGTCATTCGAGGCATGGGGTTCGCCCAAGAGCCCTCCTCCTTGGAGAATGATGTGCCGTTGCGCGCCGACGGGCTCACGGCTGCCGCACGAGCGGCCCTGGAGGAGGCGGGGCTCGCCCTCCACCAGATCGACTTCCGCTTCTCCGATGCGGCGGGTGAGAGCTTCTATTTCAAGGAACAGACACTTCTCGTCTCCCGGGTGCTGCGAGAACGAAAGGAAGACTTCCCGCTCTGGCTGTGCGCCGAGGTGCTCGGCGACACCGGCGCGGCGGCAGGGCTTTGCGGCATGGTCTGGGCCATCGCGGGTTGGGCACGCCGCTATGCGCCAGGACCTCGAGCCATTGGCCTGGCTGGCAACGCGCAGGGCAGGCGTGCCGCGGTGATCATCGAAGCCATGGAGTAGGAGGTATCATGGGCAAGAAGGTCTTCGCGAACGGGATGGAGATCGCGCACAAGGCAGGAGACGCCAAGGTCATCTCGGCCTTCCCCGACGTATGCCTGAGCCCCCCGCCTCCGCCCACGGGCCCGGTTCCAGTGCCCTATCCGAATACGTCCTCCGCGAAGGACCTGAAGCAGGGCAGCACCAGCGTCACCATCGGAGGCGAGCCGCTCGCGCTCAAGGGCAAGAGCTACTACCAGAGCTCACCGCTGGGAGACGAGGCCGCGACCCGTAATTTCGGCGGGAGCGTGCTGACACATACCCTCACGGGCAAGACGTACTTCCAGGCCCACTCGATGGACGTCATGGTCGAGGGGAAGAACGTCTGCAGACACCTCGACATCACCACCAGCAACCACGCGAGCTACCCTGGAAGCACCCCTCCCATGCCAAATACGGAGGCCATGGTCCAGCTCGCACTGCAGCGCGCCGCCGAGAAGAAGTGTCCTTGCTGCGGGAAGCCTGATTGCCCTGCGGCCTTCCAAGATGGAGAGACGCCGCAAAGCCTGGAAGATTTCTACGGCTTGAACCAAAAAGGCCCGGACGGAAATCCAACCCCTGAAGCGGCCGACAAGATGAAGGTCTACCAGATCCTGCTTGGAATGAAGGCCAGGAATTGCACATGCAGCGGGCGTCCTTTCCCAAGTGCCCCTTGCGATGTTTTCAGACCTCCCGACCCGGAACGGACTGTCGAAATCGAAAACAGGTGGAATGAATCCTCAACGGACTTCTACACTTTCTTCACCACCACCAATCCAAATGCAATCGCCGATTTCCGCTCAGCCAACCCGGCGGCTCCTCCTCCCAGTGGGGGACCAAGATTCAGCAAGACCGATCACTTGACGCCGAAAAGCGCAGGAGGCTGCCCCGACAATCCGGGCAATCTGCAACCGAGCGACTTGCTGTGTGCCACTTGCAAGCTCATCGACAGCGTCTTCACCAAATGGCAAGGGAACGACAAGCAATGGAACAAGTGGTGGCGCGATTCATTCCGGGCATCTGGCATCAAGCGGCGTAGGGTGACTGGATTCACTCCAGGTTGGTGGTAGACATGAACGAAACACCTATAGAAGATCGCCCGACACTGAAAGACGCGGGTCTGGACTTCCAACGCTTCGCCTACTTCACCCGGCCATTTGCTGCGATCCCAAGGCCACTTGCCAAGGACCTATCTTCGCGATTACCCGCAGATGAGGACCTACACTGGGTACGGTTCGAGATGCTGCTCGAAAGACTCAAGTCGGGGGATTTCTCCGCTGCCGAGGATATCTTGAGCATGTGTCGCAAGACCGAGAATTGGCGAATGAAAGACGTCGCGACGCGGGTACTGGGGCATGCGGGCACCGTCGCATGCTTCAGACACATGCGGGAGGAACTCGAGCAGCACCCGATGCGCAGGCAAGAGCGTATCGATGTAGCGTATCGTGAGAGCGTCCTGCTCTATTGCCGCGCCTTTGCGCTGTGGGGTCGGCTCGATGTCGTACCGGTGTTGATGGATCAATACCTTACCTTGCGACTAAAAAAGACACCGGAGATCTCGTCACTGCCGATCCTGATGGCGGAGTTACTGATGGATGACAGGAAAACCATGATTGCGCATGAACCGCCGGAAGACAGCCTTGAGGACTATCTCAACCTGGTCATGAACCAGTACGATGAAGTCACCGCGAAGCACGGGTCCGAAAAAGTATTTATCTATCGTGGTGATATATTCTCCGTCCGCGCAATCGCGGAGCGCATGCGGCACCTCACCACGCGATACCCTGCCGCGGAACTGGCCAGGCTACGTGAACGCTTCGAGCCAGCCACTGGAATCGACTGCAGCGTGATTTTCAGTGGAGAAAGGGTATCTACACTGGCTGCTGCCACCATCGCTGAATCGTTCCTGGAGTCGGACGAGGCGAAGAAATTCGAGCCAGGCAAACGCTATTTCTTCGGCCATCCGCTCCCCGAATAGAGCGCAACGCACGCGCTACGCGCGCAGGCCCTTCACCACCCGATACGCTGGGAACACATGAGCCACCTGTTGATGGATGTGCTGGAAGAGCACCTGGACGAGGCGGCCTTCCTCTGGCTGCAGTGGGAGCGCAGCCTCGTCGCTCCCCACTTCGTGCTGCATGAAGTGGCCGGGCTCGAGGAGCGGCTGCTGGCCCATGTGGATGGCCTCGTCATTGGTGGCGCTCCCGCGGCCGACAAGCTGCTGATTCCAGCCCTGGAGGCCCAGGAGGACGTGGAACGCGTCACCGCCGCGGCCTACACCCTGCTGGGCTCCGAAGACCCCTCACTCGCCGGAACGGTACGAACGGCCCTGGAGAGCGCATCTCCCGAGGCCCTCCCCGCCTTCCAGCGAGCGCTCGAGCTGAGAGGATTCGACGCCCTCCCCTCCTGGCTCTCCACGCTGCTGAAGCAGGAGGAGCCCGCACGATTGGCCCTCGCGCTGGAAGTGCTCGCCACCCATGGGGTGGATCCGGGCCCCGTGCTCCCGGACCTGCTCCGGCACGAGGAGCCACATGTCGCGGCAGCCGCCCTCCGGGTGGCCGCTCGCCTCCGATATCCCCTGGACCGCCAGGTGCTCCAGGCCGGCCTGACGTCATCCGTCTCCGCCCTCCGGGATTCCGCCATCATCGCGGGGTTGCAGAAGGGTCATCGGGCCGCCTGGACCGCCTGCCAGGCAGCCGTCGACAGCAAGGCTCCCGAGCCGCGACTGCCCGCGCTGGTGCTGGCATTGAGCGGGGATGCTCGCGAGGTGGAGCGGCTGAAGCGCCTCCTCGAAGAGCCCCACCACCGTCCGGATGCGCTCTGGGCCCTGGGCTTCAGCGGCCAACCCGCCGCCGCCGAGCTCTGCCTGCCATGGATGGAAGATGAAGCCACGTCCCACCTGGCGGCCGAGTCCTTCTGCGCCATCACCGGCCTGAGTCTGGAGGGCCGTCTCGTCTCACCGCGTACCGAGGAGGAGCCCTTGCCTCCCCTGGAGGAGGAGGCGCTCGAGGTCGAGCTCACGCCCAGACCGGAGGACGACCTTCCCCGGCCGGTCGCATCGGAGGTGCTCGCGTGGTGGAAGGAGTCACGCAAGAACTTCGAGCCGGACCGGCGCTACCTGCACGGAAGGCCCTTCGGAACCGAGGCGCTCCTCGAGTCGCTGCAGACGGCTCCGATGCGCCGGCGCCATGCACTGGCGTTGGACCTGGCGCTGCGCAGCCGAGGGGAACTGCGAGTGCCAACACGGGCCTTCACTCCCTACCAGTGGAAGGCCCTGGAGACCGTCCGCACGGCAGTTCCCTCCGCACTGAGCCGCCCCTTCACCGATGGGCTCCATTCCTCATGACACACGGAGGAAACGGCTCGTCCCGGTCACACCAGCAGTGCGCACCGGACAGACCCGTGGCCTCACCGCCAGGGTTTTCACTGTCGCTCATTTGATCGATTCACCGCCCTCCAGTTAGCTGATCTCCATGCGCAACCGAAGGCTCGCCACATCGCTGCTCTCCCTGGGTCTCCTGAGTGGAGCCTGGCCACTCGCCGCGAACGCGCAGGGCAGGAAGCCACCGTCCCGCCCGCAGCCTGTCGTCGGCTACAACATCCCCATCGACGTCAGCGCTCCGTTCCAGAAGCCCGAAGACAACCTGCCGTACTTCGACGACTTCTCGTGGCGGGAGTTCATCGCGCTCACCTGGCCGGTCAAAGTCAGCACCGGCGCGCCGTATTCTCGCGGTGTTCCGGACGTCTCGAAGAAGTACGGCGATGTCTCGGTGCCGGGCGTCTGGGAGACGTGGAAGGCGGATTACGAGCTGTTCCTCCCCGAGGGCGCGGCCCCCACGGAATGGAAGAGCTTCGCGACTCCCTCCCCCTGCGGCGGCCCTGACACCCTCGTGCCCTACGAGAAGGTGCTCGGCTCGTTCAACAAGTACCACGGCTTCAACCAGGCCAGCATGACGGACGCCGCCGGTCCTCTCGTGAGCCAGAACCGCCAGTACGTCCGCTATGAGACCCGGCTCAATCAGACCGAATACAACTACATCATCAAACCCGGCGACTCCTACCCCGGGCCCCTGTACCTGCTGAAGAACCTCCCGGGAAATGGCTCGTCCAATCCCGCGCTGAAGTTCCCGGCCGGCTCGGTGGAGGTCAAGGCCTCCTGGCGTGTGATGACGGGCGTGCCCGACAAACAGCGCAAGCGCTATTACGTCACCCGGGCCCGGGTGCTCGATCCCGTGAGCGGCACGTGCACCCTGACCGATGTCGGCCTCATCGGGCTGCACATCGTGAACAAGACCGCCGCCTTCCCCCAGTGGGTCTGGTCGACCTTCGAGCACGTCGACAACGTGCCCGCCCTCACCGGGGAGAAGACCCGGGGCGCCCCTCCCTACTCGCTGAACGACAACAATCCGAAGACTCCGCCCTCGGAGATGGGCCCGCCCATCAGCCAGTGCAACCCGCCGGGCAAGGACCCCGTGCCCACCCAGGTGGTGCGCAAGCGGCCCATCGCCGCCTCGACGCAGCGGACCAATCAGGACTACCACCAGGCCAAGGACGTGAAGGGAACCGTCTGGGAGAACTACCAGCTCGTGCTCACCCAGTGGCCCGTCGGCGACACCGACACCTTCCCCAGCACGACACAGCCCCTGCCCCAGACGAATACCGCCAACGTGGCCACCGAGACCTGGGTCCAGGACTCCACCGCCACCTCGTGCATGGGCTGCCACAGTGTGGCGAACAGCCACCAGTACGACTCCGTCTGGTTCCTCCCGCTCGGCGCCTGGCCCCAGACGCAGACCCCCTGCACGCCCCAGGTGGCCTCGGCTCCACCGGCCGCCCCGCCCCCCGAGAGCAACCCCGCAGCCGAGCGCCGGGACAAAGCCATCCTCGACCTGCGGGATCTCCTGAAGCGGACGAAGCAGGGCCAGGCCGCGGCGGGGGAGTGAGCGTCGCTTCACAATCGCCGGACTCTTGCCGATAATCCCTCACGTGACACGCGGCGTCAGCGGCTCCTCCTCCCGGAGGGCCCCTGGCGCCCGGCCCTGGCAGGTGCCGTGCCGGTCGTTCGTGAAAGGAACGGAACGTGAGGGTCCCCGCGAGAGCCGACTTCATCGGCAATGAGCGCTTCCAGGTCCGCCGTCCCCTGGGCCAGGGCTCGTTCGGCCATGTCTACGAGGTCTTCGACACCCTCTACAACACGGTGGTGGCCCTCAAGCTCCTCCACGAGCCCCGGCCCATCGCGCTCTACCGCTTCAAGCAGGAGTTCCGCCTGTTGGGGGACCTGGTCCACCCCAACCTGGTGACCCTCTACGAGCTGCACTCGGAGGGCAACCAGTGGTTCTTCACCATGGAGTACGTGGAGGGCGCTCACTTCACCACGTACGTGCGCTCCATGAGCGCCTCCCTGTCCCTGAGTGACTCGCCCCAGGACAGGACCGAAACGGTGATTCCGAGCCAGCGGCGGACCGACCCGGGCGCGAGCGGCCCCCACGACGCGACGGCCACCTTCTCCTCGGCGGAGCCCTCGGGCGAGGTGCCCCTTGCGCGCGACCCCCGGCCCACGGCGTCGCCCTTCCTCGTCGACCCCGAGCGCCTGCGCGCCGCCTTCTACCACCTGGCCCAGGGCGTCCGGGCCCTCCACTCCGCCGGCATCGTCCACCGCGACCTCAAGCCGTCCAATGTCCTGGTCACCCCCACCGGCCGCGTCGTGCTGCTCGACTTCGGGCTCGCCAAGGAGCTGACTCCCGCCCCGCAGGATCAGGCCCCCGAGGGCGTCGCCGGCTCGCCCTCGTACATGGCGCCCGAGCAGTGGTCCGGCGAGGGCATCTCCGAGGCCACCGACTGGTACAGCGTCGGGGTGATGCTCTACGAGGCCCTCAGCGGCATCCGCCCCTTCTACGGAAACTCCTCCGAGCGGCGCGAGCAGCAGAACCACGGGCCCGTGCCCCTCTCGCAGGTGTCGCAGGACATTCCGAAGGATCTCTCGGAGCTGTGCATGCGCATGCTCGAGCCCGAGCCGAGCCGCCGGCCCGGATTCGAGGAGATCCTCGCCTGCTTCGCCCCACGGGGTGAAGGCACCAGCTCGCGCGGCGCCATGGCGCTGCCGGAGCGGGGACGCACGCTGGTGGGCCGCGAGGCGGAGCTGGCGGTGCTCGAGGAGGCCTTCCAGCGCAGCACGGCCGGAAAGCCCGGCATCGTGTACCTGCACGGCCCGCCCGGCATGGGCAAGAGCACGCTCCTGCGCGGCTTCGTGGAGTCCGTCCACCAGCGCGGGGCCGTGGCCCTCATGGGCCGCTGCCACGAGCGCGAGTCCGTGCCCTACAAGGCCCTGGACAGCCTGTTCGACTCGCTCGTGCGCTTCCTGCTGCGGCTCCCCCCCGAGGAGGCGCGGGCGCTCCTCCCGGAGCGGTTCCACGAGCTGCTGCCAGTGTTTCCCGTGCTCCGGGTGGTGGCGGAGCGGCTCGAGCCCACGCCAGCCCCGGCCGGGCCCCAGGAGCCCCAGCAGGCCCGCTGGCACGTGGCCACCGTCCTCAAGGAGTTGCTGCGGCGCATCTCCGGCCGGGGGCCCCTCGTGCTCTGCCTGGATGACCTGCAGTGGGGTGACGTGGACAGCGCGCAGTTGATGGCGGAGCTGCTCTCGCCGCCCGACATGCCCTCGCTCCTGCTGGTGGCCAGCTACCGCAGCGGGGAGGCCGGGAACAGCCCCTTCCTGCGCGAGCTCGAGCGGCTCCTGGCGCACTCGCTCGTGCTGGAGGCGCCACGGGAAGTCGTCCTCGGGCCGCTGCCGGCGGAGGAGGCCACGCGGCTGGCGCTGTACCGGATGGGTGCCTCCTCGCACGAGGCCCGGCTCCAGGCCGAGCGCATCATCCGCGAGGCCGAGGGCAACCCGTTCTTCATCGAGGAGCTCGCCCGCCCCGAGCCGGGCAGCGGCCCCACCGCCACGGACTCCGGAGCGCACGTCACCCTGAGCGGCGTCCTGGCGCGGCGGCTCCGCCAGCTCCCCGAGGGCGCCCGCCGCCTGCTGGAAGTGGCGGCCGTGTCCGGACGGCCCACGGAGGAGGCGGTGGTGCTCGAGGCGGCCCGGCTCGGGGACACCGCGCTCTCCTCGCTCGTCCTCCTGCGCGCCCAACACCTGCTCCAGGGCCGCACCGGGGACTCCTCGCGCCTCGAGGTGGCCCACGATCGCATCCGCGAGAGCGTGCTGGCCCAGCTCGAGTCCACCACGCTCGCCACCCACCACCGCCGGCTCGCCGAGGTGTGGGTCCAGCGGCCCGAGCCAGACCCCGAGCTGCTCGCCCTGCACCTGCATGGCGCGGGTGAGCTGCGCGAGGCGGCCGTGCAGGCCTTCCGCGCGGCGGAGCGGGCCTGGAAGGCCCTGGCCTTCCACCGTGCCGCGGATCTCTTCGGCTCGGCGCTCGAGTGGAGTGGGGGCGCCGCGAACGCCGCCCTGCCCGAGCCGGGCGTGCTGAAGCTGCGCCGCGCCGAGGCGCTCGCCAACGCGGGCCGGGGTGGCGAGGCGGGACCCCTCTTCCTCCAGGTGGCCGAGGAGGGCCCCGAGGAGCACGGGTTGGACCTGCGGCGCCGCGCCATCGAGAGCCTGATGCTCAGTGGCCGCATCGACGAGGGACTGACGCTGGTGCGGCCGGTGCTGACGCGCGTGGGCCTGTCCTACTCGGACTCCAACGCCGTGGCGATGGGCGGCGTGGCGTGGAACATGATGCGCCTGATGGCGGGCGGCGCGAAGCTGCGCCAGCGGCCGGACCCCATCCCCGCCGAGCTGCGCGCGCGCATGGACGTGACGTGGGCCCTGGGCAAGTCCCTGGCGAGCATCGAGTCGCTGCGCGCCATGGGCTTCCAGATCCAAAGCCTGCGCATGGCCCTCGAGTCCGGAGATCCCGCCCGGGCGTCCCGCGCGCTGACGGCCTTCGGCGCCTTGTGGCTCTGGCAGGGCACCGCCGGCTCGGTGAAGCGGGGCGCGCGCTACCAGGAGCAGGGCAAGGCGCTCGCGCTCGAGCTGAAGGAGCCCGCCCTCATCGGCTTCGCGGAGACGTACCAGAGCACCCACTCGTACGTGCTCGGCGAGTGGCGCACCGCCCTGGCGCAGGCGGACCACGGAATGAAGCTGCTGCAGGAGCACGGCCTGGACGTCATCTGGGAGACCAACGTCGGGCGCACCCAGGCGTGTCTGGTGTTGCAGGCCACGCACGGCCTGCGCGAGCTGGGGCAGCGCGCCTCCGAGTGGTTCCGCGTGGCCAACGAGGTGGGGGACCTCTTCTCGCGCGTCACCGCGTCCTTCTCCACGGCCCTGTGCCTCATCTCCCAGGGCCAGACGGACGAGGCCCGCGCGCTCATGACCGAGATGATGGCGGGCTGGAGCCGGCTCGGCGCCATCCAGCACGGCTTCCAGGTGCTGCGCGAGACGCTGGCCGAGCTGTACGAGGACAAGCTGGCGCAGGCCCTGGAGCGGCTGGAGAAGGCCTGGCCCTCGCTGGTGGCCGGACAGTGGCTGCGCGGACAGCTCGGCCGCTTCGAGCTGTACGGGCTGCGGGCCCGCATCTGCCTGGCCCTGGCGGAGCGGGAGCCCCAGCGGCGCGCGGAGCTCGTGCGGCGCGTGAACAAGGACATCGCCCTGCTCGCCCAGGAGCTCCGGCGCGACGCACCGTCCCTGGTGCACCTGCTCCAGGCGGGTGCGGCCCGGCTCGGAGAGCAGCCCGAGCAGGCGCTCACCCACCTGTCCGCGGCCATCGACGGCTACGACGCGGCCGGGATGCCCACGCTGGCCGCCTGCGCGCGCCTGTGGAAGGGCGAGCTGGTGGGCGGCGACGCGGGCAAGGAGCTCGTCACCCGCGCCACCGAGACGCTGAAGGGCGAGGACATCCGCGAGCCTCGCCGCTGGGCCGCGGTCCTGGCCCCTGGCTTCGGCGCGTAGTTCGAGGTATCCCAGCACCACCCACGAGGGAGGGGACCGTGCTTCTACACTTCATTTCCGATCTGATCCGCAACCCGGAGTTGCAGCGGCAGTTCAGCAAGGATCCGGATGGCGCGATGGCCAAGGCCAACCTGTCCGAAGCGCAGCGGGAGGCCTTGCACAAGGGCCACCTCGACTCGGTGATGAAGCATCTCAAGACGGAGCTCGCCTCGCTGGAGATGTTCGCCGTGGTGTGGGTGAAGGCCGTGGTGCAGGTGAGCTCGGCCACTCCGAGCACGGGCTCGTGCGGCAACGCGGTGCAACTGCGCGTGGCGGGCGACTTCTTCACCACGGGCACGTTCGCCGCCCTCAAGCTGAGCGGTATGGATCTGCCCGCGGTGACGCAGAGCGTGGAGAACCCCGGCGGCCGCGGCTCCGTGCTCACCTGCACGCTCAACCTCCCCTCCAACGCGCCCATCGGCGTGTACGATCTGGCCGTGGTCAACCCGGACGGGCACTACGGCGTCCTCCCGCAGGCCTTCACCATCGAGTGAGCGCGGCTCCAGGACTTCCCGATGATCGTCCCCATCGATGAGTTGATGAGCCGTCTGAAGCCGTTCCTCTCCAAGGACCTGGTGGGAGAGGAGGAGTTCGGCCACGTCAACGCGGTGGCCCGGCTGCTTCCGGAGGTCTCGGGAGGCTTCTGCTTCGAGTGCCGCATGGAGGCGGGCGCCCCCCGGGTGGACTACATGGTCTGCTGCATGCGGACCGATGGTGGCCACCAGGCCCTCGCGGATGCGCTCGAGAAGACGCGCGAGCCACTGACCGGGCCCCTCTGGGACGGCGTGCGTGAATTCTCGCGGCAGTGGGTGGACCCCCAGTCGCCGCTGGCGCGCGTGCCCGTGCTGTGGATCGAGTACGACGTGGAGGGCCCGACCACGACCCCCAAGCCCTTCGCCTTCGCCTGCGTGCAGCCCGAGTTCGGGCAGAAGCCACCCGGCTCGCGGCGGGAGACCGGGGCCACCGTGGACGAGTCGCTCCAGCTCACCTGGCGTGCGCTGGAGTCCTTCCAAGGGGGGCCGGTGCGCCCGGCCATCGCGCGCACCGTGGAGCGCTGCTTCGAGCAGCTGCCCGACTTCGCGGAAGTGGAGCACGTGGCCTCGCTCGCCTGCCGCGGCTCGGACGCGGTGCGGATGATCATCGGCATGCCGCGCGAGGAGGTGGGCGGGTACCTTGAGCGCATCGGCTGGCCGGGCTCCCGGGCGCAGGTGGAGGAGCTCACGAAGACGTGGCTCAACTACCTGCACTTCGCGGAGGTGAACCTGGACGTGGGCGAGACGGTGGGCCCCACCATCGGGCTGGCACTCCCCTTCCCCGAGAAGCCGCACGAGCCGTGGGCGAAGGAGTTCCTCCAGCGCATGGTGGACCTCGGGCTGTGCACGCCCGAGAAGCGCGAGGCCATCCTCCAGTGGCCCGGGCGCGAGCGCGTCCCCCTCACGGGGCACCGATGGCCGAGCAACCTGTGCCGGACCGTCGGTGCCAAGCTGGTGGTCCGGCCGGACGCGCCGGTTTCGGTGAAGGTGTATCCCTACTTCGAGTGCCGGTTCTCGCTCTGGAGCGACGTCTAGGCGCCCTTGCCGGGCTTGGGTTTCCCCCCGGCCGTGCCCACGGTGAAGAGCCGCTGCAGCATGAAGGAGCTCGAGCCCAGGCTGGTCTGGACGTACCCGAAGACGATGGAGCGCACGGTGTTCCCGTGCGCCTTGGGCTCGTACAGGTACGTCTGGGAGAAGCCGGTCATGGCGTTGCCCGAGGGCGGGGAGCCATGCACCGCGGTGACCGAACCCGAGCAGTAGAATTTCGACGTGTCCGTGGGGCTGGTGAGGCCCACGTACAGGTTGGTGATGGCATCCGTCCACGCGTTCTTCGGTGCCACCGTGCAGGAGACCGCGAGCTGGCCCTCCACGAAGGTCACCGTCCAGTTGCTCGGCACGACCAGCTCGTTGTCGCCATAGCCGTACCCGGGATTGTCCTCGCTGATGCCCATGTCGTTCCCCTCCGTTGCGCTCCGGGGCGGATGATAACCGGTCGAGCGCCCGTCCGAGGCCGGACTGAGGCCCCGCCGCGCCGTTATGGCAGGCTCGCCCCATGACCCCGGCGCCCCCCCACTCCCCGCCCCGCTGGCTCCTACCAGGGCTCGCGCTCGCCACGGCGGCGCTGCACCTGCTCTTCGCCCACCGCTACGGCTACTTCCGGGACGAGCTCTACTTCATCGCCTGTGGCCAGCGGCTCGACTGGGGCTACGTGGACCAGCCCCCCTTCATCGCCGTGGCCGCCCGGCTCGCCACCACGCTCTTCGGCCATTCCCTCACGGGCCTGCGCGTGCTGCCCGCGCTCGCCGCCGCGGGGCTCGTGGCCCTCACCGGACACCTCGCGCGGCGCTTCGGGGGTGGAGGCTTCGCCGTGGCGCTCGCCGCCCTCCCCGCCGCGCTCGCCCCCATCTTCCTCTTCCAGGGCCACACCCTCACCATGAATGCCTTCGAGCCCCTCCTCTGGACGGGCTGTGCCGCCCTGCTGGTGCACCTGGTGCGCACCGGGCAGACCCGGCTGTGGCTCGCCCTGGGCGCGCTCGCGGGCGTGGGGATGCTCAACAAGTACTCCATGGCCTTCTTCACCGTGTGCCTCGTGCTCGGCATCCTCCTCACGCCCGCGCGGAGGCTGCTGGCCAGCCGCTGGTTCGGCCTCGGCGTGCTGCTCGCCACCGCGCTCGTGCTGCCCAACCTCCTCTGGCAGCACGGGCACGGCTGGCCCATGCTCGAGCTGCTGCGCAACGGCCAGCTCTACAAGAACACCCCCTTCCAGCTCGGCGACTTCGTGGGCGGGCAGTTCCTCCTGCTGCACCCGCTCTCCGCCCCCCTGTGGCTCACGGGGCTCGGCGTCCTGTTGTTCTCCCCCTCCCTCCGGCCCTACCGCGCGCTCGGCTTCGCCTACGTCCTGCTCTTCGGCCTGCTCGTCTTCCTGCGCGCCAAGGACTACTACCTGGCCCCCGCCTACCCCATGTTGCTCGCCGCGGGCGCCGTGCACGCCGAGCGCCTCATCCAGCGCCCCGTGGCACGCGCCGCGGTGCTCGTCCCGGGCCTCGCGGGCTTCGCCGCCCTCGCGCCGCTCACCCTGCCCGTGCTGCCCGTGGACACCTTCATCTCCTGGCAGCGCACCCTGGGCATCGAGTCCTCCCCGCAGGAGCGCCACGAGTACGGCGTCCTGCCCCAGCACTACGCGGACCAGCACGGCTGGGAGGAGCTCGTCGCCTCGGTGGCCGAGGTCTACCAACGCCTGCCTCCGGAGCAGCGGGCGCGCACCACCCTCTTCACGCAGAACTACGGGGAGGCCGGGGCACTCGACTGGCTCGGCGCGGCCCACGGCCTTCCTCCCGCGCGCTCGGGCCACAACCACTACTTCCTCTGGGGGCCCGGAGACGCGGACGGGAATGTCCTCGTGGTCGGGGGCAAACAGGAGGACCTCCAGCCCGTGTGCGCGCACGTCGAGCTCGCCGCGCGCGTGCCGCCCAACCCCTACGTCATGCCCTACGAGAACAACCTGCCGCTCTACCTGTGCTCGGGGCTGAAGGTGCCGCTGGCCACCCTCTGGCCGCGCGTGAAGCACTACGAGTAGGCGAGGCGCTCACCCCGGCTGGACGAGCCCTTTCAGCGTGCGCCAGGCGCGCTTGACGGGCACGGGCGCGAGGGTGCTCGCCGTCTTGCGGAGCAGCTCCCACCCTTCTCCGGAGAGGGTGATGCGCCGCGCACGGATGTCCTCCGCCATGCGCTGGAACAACCGCGCCCGGTGCATCAGCGCCGGTCCGGGCAGCAGGTGGCACGTGCGCGGCTGGACGGCCCGCGGGTCCCGGCAGAAGACGTAGAACGAGCGCACCGAGTGCGGGAAGAACAGGTCGAACACCGCATGGAGCCTCCGCTCCACGTCCGTCAGGCGCTCCAGCCCGTGCTGGGCGAACTGCCGCTCCCACCACTCCGTGTGCGCCCAGATGAGATGCCCCGAGGCCGGAATGGGCGGCTCGAGGCGCTCGTCCGCCAGGTAGTGCGACTTCACGAGCCTCATGGGCGCCCACCCTACCGGAACAGGAGCCGCCGCCAACCCGCTGTCTCAGGAGCCGCCCATCCGCGGGCTCAGCCACTCGACGATGCGGCTCAACGTAGCCGGGCGCGGGTTCTCCAGCGAGATCTGCCCCGTGTCGTTCCCCGTCACGGGGACTGGCGCGGGGAGGGTCTCGATCCTGCCTTCCATCTGCAGGTAGGGGGACAACCAGAGCCGGTACGAGAGCGGCATGAAACCGCTGAACGTCTTGTAGGCCAGGATGTACTGACGCCCCTTCTGCACCGGGTACCGGATCATCGCCGTCCCGGTCTCGAGCGCGTTCTGGACGTATTCGCCACCGATCTGGGTCAGGACCGCGCCCTCCTCGATGGGCGCGATGGTGAGCGGATAGCCGTACCCGTGGACGTAGCCGTTCGGCCCCACCTCGATGACATCGGACATGATGGTCACCGGGCCACTCTCGCGCGCGGTCACCACGAAGGCGTCGTAATGGAAGTACTGAGGCGCCTGCAGCGAGTGCGTGGTGAGCACGCCGCGGAAGGCTCGGTCCTGCGGCGCCAGGCCGGCGGCAACCTCCAGGTCCTCGGGAGCCGCGGTCAGGGTTTGGGAGGACATCCCGGCCGCAGCAGGAGCCGGCGCGGAGGGGGGGTGGAGGGTTGGGCTCGGTGGGACCGGGCTCCGGCTGGCAGCCGGTAGCGGCCACTTGAGCCGAGTGCTCGACACGAAGGGATTCAATACCTTCGTCTGCTCGCGGACCCAGAGCGCGCGAGGGGCTTCCGTCGAGATGCAGTCGCTGCGCTCGGGCACCCTCCCGCCGGCCCCCTGAGCCAGTACCATGGGTGCGCGCCGGACAACGCATGGGGCGCTGACGAAGCGCGCACGGTCCTCCAGCACGAAGGGGCAGCTTGTCGCGGTCCCGCCACATGGACAGCCTGCCGCCAGCGATTCGAGCGAGGAGACCACCATGGCAGCCGAGCAGGGAGCGAGTACGCAGGAGAAGTTGGCGATGATACGAGGCTCGGCCGTCATGCTGGGCCCCGCGGTGGTGGTGGACGGTCTGCTGGCCGCGAGTGTCCTGGCCGCATCGGCGGCGGCCTGGGAGCAGGGGCGCCGGAGTGGACGGCTCCTCTGGAAGCTGGCGGCGGTGGGCGCGTTGACCCCCTGGGTCTACCGGCTCTTCCTGCGCTCGAGCATGATGAGATTGGGCGCTACCCGACAGGAGGAACAGCAATCCCTGCCAGGGGACGAGCTGATTCCCGACCGGAGGGCGACGGAGCTCACCCACGCCCTCACCCTCCGCGCACGCCCCGAGGACATCTGGCCGTGGCTGGTGCAGATAGGGTCGGGAGAGCGCGGAGGCTTCTACAGCTATGACTGGCTCGAGCGGCTGGCGGGGGCGCCGGTGCACAGCGTCGATCGCATCCTCCCGGAGTACCAGCAGCCCAAGGTCGGCGATCTGATCAACCCGGATGGATCGTGGCGCGTGCTGCGGGTGGATCCAGGCCGTGCCTTCGTGTTCGGCGACAAGGACTTCGTCTGGGCCCTCGTGGTGCAGCCGGTCGATGAGGAAAGGAGCCGTCTGCTCGTGCGCTTTCGCGTGAGCCCACGGCAGGCGGGGCCCTTCGCATCCGGCCTCATCGTCCTCCCCCACCTGCTCATGCAGAAGAAGATGATGAAGGGCCTGCGCCGCCGGATCGAACGGGCCGCGCGCCAGCGGGAGGCGGGAGGCGCCATGACACCCGGGATGGCACGTCCGGTGTCCGAGCAGTCCCCGGCGCCTGGCCTCTAGATGAAGTGAAATGAACAAACAGCAAGGGGCGGTCTGCATGCGGCGGTGGGTCTCCGTGCCCATGCCCCTGCACCCCTCCATCGAGCCGCTCCAGCTGGCGAAGCCGATCGACTTCATCGTCCGCGTCTCCGCGGCCTGACGGGCCCCCCGGTCGCGATGCCTTCTCACCCGTGGAAGACCTTCGAGAAGAACTTCTCGACGCGCGACTTCTCGGGCTCCAGCGTGTTCGCGGGCGAGGCCACGGTGGACGCGGCGGCGGCACCAGGACGCAGGCCGGACGCGATGCCGGGCTTGATGTGGTGGCACAGGTCCACCGCGACGTCGCTCTTGAGGTGGGTGCCCACACCCGCCGCGGCGTTGAGCTCGGCGGACTGCTTGAGGAAGCCGTTCTCCAGACCGAACTTCCCGCCCGCCTGGGCCGCCGCGCCCGCCACCACGCCCCCCGTCACCGAGCCGTGCAGCCGGCCCAGGTGCCCGCCCGCCGTGCCATACGCGCCCGCCGTGGCGGCCGCGCCCACCTGACCCGAGAGCAGCGCCGTGGCCGTCCTCGGATCCACGGACGCCACGCCCTCGGCGTAGGCGGTGGCGGAGGCCTTGCCCTTGATGAACCCGCCCACGTGCCGGTTGAAGTCGTGGCTCGCGCTCGCCGCGACGCCCACGCCCGTCTCCGCCTTGGCCGTCAGCGCGGCCGTGTACGCGTGGCCCTTCGTATCCGCCGAGACACCCGCCTGGGCGCTCGCCTTGAAGGCGCACCCCACATGCCATGCCCGGATCGCCCTCCATGAACCGGGGGCCAACGTGGTTTCAGGGGAGGAGTCGAGGAGGACCGAGAACCCGCCGGTCTCCATCTCCTATATCAAATATCAACCAACGATGTAGCGACCGCATCATCCCTGACGCGGCTCGCACGCGGCGAATCCAGAGCCATGAAATTGCCGAATGGGACCAGACACCCTAGAACAGATTTCCTTTCCAAAAGGAGGAGGATGAGATGACGGCGATGATGAAGCTGCTGCGCGGCTGTGTCTTGCTTTCATGTACCACGCTGCCCCTGCTGATTTCTGGCTGCAAGAACACGTCTTCCGTGAGCGATGCGACGCCGGCCGCACGACCGTCCGAGGGTCCGACGGTCCAAACCATCGACATCGGGCAGTGCTTCGCCTACCGGTACTCGACCAATGATCGTTGCAACGCGGCGAATCAGTTGGACTGCCAGAAAGCGATGTCCGATAGCGACTGCGGCGTCCCGAACAACTTCGTCTACACCAACGCCTGGTGCAATCAGGACAAGAGTACGTTCTACGAGTATCACGTCATGTGCCAGGGCTATCTCAACACGGGGCCCCAGCCGGGGCCGCAATGCCCGAATGATCATGCGACAGGCACCTGGACGCAGTCCGGCTGTGATCTCGGGTCTTGTACCGACAACTGTGACGCCTACTGCCCGGGCGGGTACTGCACGGGAAGCGCTTACGGACTGTGCTATTGGGGGTACGCCCCCCGGTGCGACTGCGGGACCGTCACGTGTCCCTGCACCGGGCCGGACTGCGACGCCAAGAAACAGGCACCTCCCAAGACCGGTACTCCTTAGCGCCCGTTGACCCGGCCCGCGCAACTTCCACTGCCTCATTCGGAGTGGATATGCTCCAGCACATGGGCAGTGTTCGCGCGTTCTGGGGCCAGCTGTTCGTCGTTCTCTTGGGGTGCTGCACGGTGGGCTGTGGCCTGGCTCGCAATGCCATCCAGGAAGACCGGCGGAGCTCCAACTCACTCCCGGCCTTCACCCACCGGCCGGGAGACTGGCGGAAGCAAGCCGTGCGCATGCGGGATGGCGTGGAGCTGTCCACGCGCATCCTCCTGCCGGAGGGCGTGGAGCGCGCCCCCGTGGTGCTCATCCGCAATCCCTACGACCTGGGGCCCTTCATCGAGCTGAGCTGTGACCTGTTCGTCCGCTACGGCCTGGGCTGCGTGCTGCAGGACGTGCGGGGACGCATGGCCAGCGGCGGCGAGTGGTGGCCCCTGGTGCACGAGGTCTCCGATGGCGAGGACACCCTGCGCTGGCTCGTGCGGCAGCCCTTCGTGGACGGCAACATCGCGCTGTATGGCATGTCGTATCTCGGAGGCACGGCGCTCGGGGCCGTGGCGGGAGAGTTGCCGGCCGAGGTGAAGACGGTGGTGGTCTCCGTCTTCGGCACGGACCTGCGGGAGGTGGTCTCCGAGCGGGGGCTGCTCCCGCATGAGCTGTTGACGGCCTGGGCGGCCTTCATGCCGGGCCTCCGCGAGACCCGGTCCGCGGGAGACGCCTACCGCAAGATGCTCGAGCACCGCCCGCACCTCGAGGCCGACGTCGCCGCCTTCGGCGCGCCGCTTCCCTTCTACCGGGAGTGGTTGAAGGCGTTGGAGCCCGGAGGCGCGCTGTGGCAGCGGCCGGAGACCGTGGCCTTGCGGCAACTGCCGGAGCGGCCCGGGGTTCCTCCCATGCTCCTCGTCGGTGGCTTCGATGATCCCTTCCTGCCGGCGACGCTCCGCACGTGGGAGTCCCTCGCCTCGCGCGAGCGGAGCCTGCTGGTGCTGGGGCCGTGGAACCACCTGGGCATGCAGGGCGGGGCCGTGAAGACTCCCGGCATCAAGGACGACATGAACCAGTGGGCCTTCACCATCCCGTGGCTGCGCCATGCGCTCCAGGGCGTGCCCCTGCCGTATGAAGCGGGCCGCGTGGTCGTCGCGGGCCATGGGGATGACGGTGCGCGCGTCCTGCCCGCGTGGCCTCCCGCGACCCGGGAGCAGGTGCTCTTCCTGGACACGGCCCCGGCGACAGGAGCGCCCGGGGCATGTGCCTCGGCGTCATTGAGCGGCCAGTCCCCCCTCACGCCCGCCTCCCTGTCCTACCGCTATGACCCCGCCGACCCCTGGAGGAGCGAGGGAGGAGGCCGCGGGTTGGCCTTCGCCATCTACGGCCGCCAGGGAACCCCGCAGGGACCGGTGGTTCAGACCTGGCCGTGTGCACGGCAGGACGTGTTGCGCTTCGTGGGAGCCCCGGCGGATTCCGCGCTGCGCATCGCCGGCCGCGCGCGGTTGCGTCTTCGCGTGCGTTCGAGCGCGGAGGACACCGCCTTCGTCGCCAGGCTCGTCGACGTGGATGCGAAGGGGCGCGCCCTGCATGTCACCGATGGAGCGGCCACCCTGCGTCTGCCCCTGGCGGACACGCCCGCGCCCCTCGCGTACACCCCCGGCAGCGAGCGCGAGGTGGAGATCGACTTCCGCGCCACCTCCTGGGTGCTGGCGAAGGGACACCGGCTCGGGCTCTGGGTGTCCTCGTCGAGCTACCCCCTGCTGTCCGCGCACCTGAACACCGCGCGCCCCTGGTACGAGGAGACGACCCCCGTGGTGGCCACGCAGACGGTGGAGCTCGGAGGAAGCGAGGAGGCATCGAGGCTCCTCCTGCCGGTGGAGCGACAGGCCACGGCCCACCGGACGGCCACGCACGGTGCTCGCCAGCGCTCCCTGACGAATCAGAACTCGGTGGTGCACTGCCACTGATTGAAGGGAATGTCCTGGCAGTAGCACCAGCCCTGCGCGCCATTGCTGAACACACAGGGCACTTCGGAGAACGGGCTGCAGCCCCGGTATTGAATCTGCTCGCAGGACGTAGCGAGCGTCGTCTTGTCCTGCTGCGCGAGCGCGTCGCTCCCCGCGTCGTCGGGAGTCTCCACTCCACCACAGCCCACGGCGAGGACGAGGAACGCAGACACGAGAATGCTTCGGAACATGAGTAAAGCCCCTTTCACGCCAGTGAAGGCGCGATAGGGCTCAGCAAGTGGGGCGCTCGTCAATTTCTCGGGCCCTCCGCGAACCTTCGGCGTGGCTACCGCGCGCGGACCTTCGTGCCGGGCACGGGTTGGGGAGCCATCTCGGACCCCCAGCGCCCCGCGCATCTTCCGCTGACCCGGGAGGAGGACTCAGGGGGGCACTGCCCCCCCGGCTCACTTCATGTCGTCACGGCAGCTGAAGCTTCGGCTGACGACGGCCGACGCCGTTCCATTGCTGTCGATCACCTTGAACTCGGCCTTCTTCGTGGTGTTGGCGCTCGCCGTCGTGCTGGGGGTGGGGCAGAAGAAGGTCTCGATCATCGCGCCCGAGTACCAGCCCAGGGGATACCCGTACTCCCACTCCTGCCAATACGGGGTGTAGCTGCCACTGCCTCCCGTGGCGCTGCCCGTGCAGCGCATCGCCGTCGAGGTGGCGCGCGCGCACGTCATGGACACCGATGGAACGGGGCAGGCCTCGGTCACGGCCTGGGACACCGACCGGGGCACATCCAGACAGACGGTCCGGTTGCCCGCGCTGTCGACGACCATGGGGAAGGCCTTGACCGTGAAGTTGCGCGTGCCACAGGCAATCCCCGTCGTGCTGAAGTACCAGGTGCCGGAGCCGCCCGTGCGATCCTCGATGCTGCGCAGCGCCCCATCCACGTAGTACTCGAGCCGCACCGCGTTGGCGCCCGTGGACACCGCCCAGGGCCCGCTGCCCGCCATCTCCCCCTGCCAGGTGCTGATACCCCCGATGGACAGATCCGTGACGCTCAAGCCGGAGCACAGGGCGGACTGCTGCGTGCCTGGCTGCTCCTCTGCTGGCACCAGCTCCTCCGGTGCGCCTCCGCAAGCAGCCAGGAGCAGCCCGGACAACGAGGCAGTGACGAGCGGACGAAGCAACGAGGGACGCATGGGATTCTCCGAATCTGGGTGTGCAGGTCCAGCCTGAATTCCAGTCTCCGTAGAATAAATGGAGCAATATTGAAAATCAAGGATTCCAACGATTAAGCCTTTTCGAGGGCTCATTCCTGCCAGTGGAGCTTCAGACCTCGGACCTCACCCGGAATCCATCAACATCCATCCTGATATGTAATCCGCTGCTCCCTTGATTTTCCGTTTATGACAAGAGAATGTGTTGCCGCTGGAATACTCCTGACGGAGGACGAATGCGGCAGTCGATGAACGAGTGGCTCAAGCAGAACAGGCTGGCGAGGTTCCTGGTACGCACCGCGGCGGGGCTGTTGCTCACCGCTGGAGCACCGGCGTTGGCGCAGCAGCAGGCGGCCATGCCGGCCGTGGCGCTCCCGGGGGGCGACTATTGGCAGTACACGCTCGAGACCGGATACGACTGGCGGCTCGTCCAGATCAATGGCTATACCGAAGAGGGGCAGTACTTCAGCAAGCCGATGTACATGCTCGATGGCGTGAGCGGCATCTACAACGCACCGCTGCCCTACAGCCTGCGAGAGGAGCTGCTCAACTCCATCGATACCGAGAATACCTCCTTCTCGCTCAGCCAGGAGATCGTCAACGAGATCAGCACCTCCGAGCAGCTCGGCTATCTCACCCCGGCGCTGCAGGCCATCGCCGAGCCGCTCGACGGCGAAGTCGCCTACGAGACCTTCTCGCGCCCCGGGGCCGGCGAGGAGTCCTTCGGGCTGTTCGGCCGGTGTGACGACAAGATCGTCAACAAGAACAAGTCCTTCAACATCAGCACGCCCCTCAGCCAGAACTTCAACATCGGTGGAGGCTTCTCGGGCAACCTGTCGCTCACGGGAGACGCCCAGGCCTCGGCGGTGGGGGAGATCCAGGTCCGGCAGAAGCGCTTCAAGCTCTTCGGTGCCTGTATTCCCTACGGCATCAAGTTCGACTACGCGCGGGCCCACGGCAGCGCGATGGTGAACTACGGCACCACGCTCAGCGGCACGGTCAACTACAGCAGCCCGCCCTGGGAGTGGCAGCTGGCCAAGCCCTTCCTCTTCGGCTTCGGCTTCGCCATCGGTCCCATCCCGGTGTACATCGGCTTCAACCTCCCCATCACGGCGGGCCTGCAGTTCAATGCCAGCGTGACCGGCTCCGTGACCTACAATGGCGCGCAGGCCGCCTCGGGCTACTTCGACTACACCTGCACGCTCGACAGCTGCAACGGCTACTCCAACTTCAGCTCGAGCAATCTGCAGGGGCCGCAGACGTTGACCGGGGGTGTCTCCGGGAGGATCCAGCCCACCATCTACGCGCAGCTCGCCATCCGTGGCTTCCTCTACGATGACAGCGTGGCCTATGCCCAGGTGGGTGTGCGCCCCTACCTGTACGGAGACCTGTGGGGCTACTACGGCAACAACTGCGGCGACGCGAACGGTGACGGCTACTTCGAGACGGTGGATGCGCTGACCTTCGATCTGGACTGGCAGATCCTCATCACCGCGCAGGCGGACTCCTTCCTCACGCGGGAGAAGCGGTGGACCCTGTGGACCAGCCCGCGCTGGCACCTCAACTACTGGGATCTGATCGGTTCCGAGGCGCTCGAGCCCATGCTGGTGGGCAACGCGAGCGTGCCCGTCAACACCACGCAGACGTACAACGCCCGGATGCGCCCCTGCTGGCCGTATACGGACACCGTCACCTACCAGCTCGCCTGGGGTGATGGCGGTACCTCGAGCCTGAGCGGCGCGCCCGCCTCGCTGACGCCGGCGTCCCACGTCTGGTCGTCCACCGGCACGAAGGGCCTGTCGCTGATCGCCCAGAGGGACAGCCATGGCCGTCAGTTCAACAAGACGACGGTGCGCAACATCCAGGTGACCACGGGCGGCGGCACCGCCACGCACATGGGCATGACCTGGAAGGCGCGGCAGCAGTACGGCGCGTATGTCAATGTTGGCAGTGACAGCGTGAGCAACGCCTACAGCGGCGACACGAGCCCCTACACCTCCCTGCCCATCCTGTGTCTCAAGAAGGACGGCCGGCCGGCGCCCTCTGGAATCACCTTCGACTTCTACAACGGCTGGTCCGGAGGCGAGGTCAGGCTCAGCGCGCCCGTGACGGGCTCCACGCTCACCTCGCGGGCCACCGCGGACGGCATCTGCGCCAGCACCTACGGCACGGGCTGGCGGATGGGTGAGTTCCACGACGGCGGCGGCGGCTGGGGCTGGTGGGCCGCGGGTTCCATCAGCACCACCACCCGCTTCTGGGTGGCGATCGACGATCAGCCCGCCAACCCCTGGAACTGACGTCCAGGGCCCGGCGCTGACAGCCGGGTCCGGGGAGAGCTATCCGTTCCCCGGTGGCCGCGGAGCCCTCTTCCTTCGCGCTTCGAGAGCGCCAGAGGCGGCGGCCCGCAGGATGCGGCGGAAGGTGGGGCATTCCATGTGGCTCGGCGCGGGACAGGCCGCGGCGTGCCGGAGGCCGTCGCGCATGGCGGTGAGCTCGCGGATCGTCCTGTCCAGCTCCTCCGCCTTGGCCTCGAGCATCCGCCGGTCGATGCGCGGCCGCCCGTCCGGCGCGAACATCCGCGCGATCTCCTCGAGCGAGAAGCCAGCGGAGCGCCCCAGCGCGATCATCGCCAGCCGCTCCAGCACGTCGGGCTCGAACAGACGGCGCAGGCCCCGCCTGCCGACCGAGGCGATCAGCCCCTTTTCCTCATAGAACCGCAGCGTCGAGGCGGGAACGCCGGACCGCTTCGCCACCTCGGTAATGTCCAGGTCTCTCATCCTCTTGACCTCAAGTCGACTTGAACTGGCAGGGTACGGCTTTCGATTCTCGAAGGCACGCCCCAGGAGACGATCATGAATGACACGCGCCAACCCGATGACGAGCAGACGAAGCTCTGGAATGGGCTCGCCGGACGCGCCTGGGTCGAGCAGCAGGAGGTGCTCGACCCGATGTTCAAGCCGCTCGAGGAGCTGCTCGTCGAAGCGGTCTCCGCCGGCTCCGGGAGCCGGGTGCTCGACGTCGGCTGTGGTACGGGCAGCACCACGCTCGCCGTCGCGCGGAGGCTCGGTGCGAAGGGCCATTGCACCGGCATCGACATCTCGGAGCCGATGATCACCGCCGCCCGGGCCCGCGCCGAACGGGAAGGCACGCCCGCGAGCTTCCTCCGCGCCAACGCGCAAGACCACTCCTTCGAGCCCGCGAGCTTCGACACGCTCATCTCGCGCTTCGGCGTCATGTTCTTCGACGACCCCATCCGGGCCTTCGCGAACCTGAGACGTGCCGCGAAGGAAGGCGCCGACATGCGGTTCATCGCCTGGCGGAGTCCGTCGGACAATCCATTCATGACGACGGCCGAGCGCGCCGCGGCACCGCTCCTGCCGGGCATGCCCGCCCGCCGGCCGGACGCGCCGGGGCAGTTCGCCTTCGCGGACCCGAGCCGGGTGCACCGCATCCTGGAGGAGAGCGGCTGGACGGGGATCGACATCCAGCCACTCGATGTGGCCTGCACCCTGCCCGAGAAGGACCTGGTCCGTTACCTGTCCCGGCTCGGGCCGCTCGGCCTGATTCTTCACGAGGCGGACGACCCGACTCGCACCCGGGTCATCGACACGGTCCGCGCCGCTTTCGAGCCCTATGTGCACGGAGCGGAAGTGCGCTTCACCGCCGCCTGCTGGCTGCTCCGCGCCCGAGCGCCCTGAGCCCCCTTCGCAACCGACAAAGCCCTGCGATAGGTCTCCTCCCCGGCAGTTCCCACCCACCCCGAGGAAACCGAGCATGAGCGCCGCTCCACCGGAAGCATCCACCGTCCACCCCACTGCGGCCATCGGTCAGGGCTACAACCCGTTCGATCCCGCCTTCCAGCTCGACCCCTACCCCTTCTACGCCCGTGCGCGGAGCGAGGCGCCCGTCGCCTATTGCCCCCAGTTCAACGCCTGGCTCGTGACGAGCCATGAGCTGATCACCCGCGTCCTGAAGAGTCCGAACCTCTTCTCCTCGCTCCACAACCTGGACAACCCGGTGGCCCTGCCCGCGGAGATCGAAGCCGTGCTCGCCACGGGCCATTACCCGCTGGCGCCGGGCTTGTTCAACAACGACCCGCCGGGCCATACCCGCGTGCGTGCGCTGTTCAGCAAGGCCTTCACGGCCCAGCGTGTCGCGGAGATGGAAGCGGGCATCCGCAAGCTGACCGAGGGCCTCGTCGGGCAGTTCGCCCATCAGGGTCACGTGGACCTGGTGGCGGCCCTGGCGCATCCCCTGCCCATGACGGTGATCGCCGACCTGCTGGGTGTGCCCCGTGAGGACATGCGCCGCGTCAAGCAGTGGCACGACACCTGGATGAAACTCTTCAGCCCGCAGACGCCCGCGGAGGAACAGCGTGTCGCGGCGCAGAGCTGCGTCGACTACCAGAACTACTACGCCCGCCTGCTCGCGGACCGTGCCGCCCATCCCACCGGCGACCTGACGACGGCGCTCGTCCAGGCCCGGGTGGACGGCGAGCACCCCTTCACGACCGCGGAGATGATCTCCCAGATGATGATCCTGCTGAGCGCGGGCCACGAGACGACCACGAGCCTCATCAGCGGCCTGCTGTACAACCTGTTGCGCAACCCCGGGCAATGGCAGGAGGTACAGGAGGATCCGAAGCTGCTCGAGGCCGCCATCGAGGAGAGCGTGCGCTTCACCTCTCCCGTGCAGATGGAGCCCCGCATCGCCAAGGTGGCCACCGAGCTGGGCGGAGTCGAGCTCCCCCAGGGCGCGCGCTTGAACATCGTCTACGGCTCGGGCAACCGCGATGAGCGGGCGTTCGCGGACCCGGACACCTTCGACGTCCATCGTCCACAGGTGGGCCGGCACATCGGCTTCGGATGGGGCATCCACTTCTGCATTGGCGCGCCCCTGGCCCGGCTCGAGGCCCGCGTCGCCCTCGAGGTGCTCCGCGAGCGGCTGCCCCACCTGCGCCTCGCGCCCGGCTTCATCCCCGAATACGAGCCCAGCTTCTACTTCCGTGCGCTGAAGAAGCTGGAGCTCGTCTGGGACAACTAGCCCACCCCGTCACTGCAGCAGGAACGTGTTCGACGTGGCCACGTGGCCGGCGGCGTCGGTGACGCGGATGGCCATGTCCGCCAGCGTGGAGTCGACCACCACCTGCTGCGTGAGCACTCCGTCCACGAAGGGCTCGCTCACGCGCGGTCCGACGGAGCTGCCCACCCCTGTCTCCAGGCGCACGTTGCCGCGGAACGCCGCCGCGGCCGCGCCGGTCGCGCGCACCGTCAGCGTGAAGGGCACCAGGCGCTTCTGCGGGCCGATGGGATCGATGCTGTAGCCCTCCGGCCACTCCCCCTCGACGACGGTGAGGCCGCCCGGGCGCACGGCGGTGCGGCCGTCCCCGAGCGTCACCTTCACGTCGTAGCTGCCGGGCGCGAGCAGCGACGGCACGCGGGTGGAGATGACGCCCTCGGGCGAGACGGCGAGCGTGGGCACATCCAGTGGCCCGATGCGCACCGACACCCGGGTGTCCACCTCGACGGTCCCCTTGCCGTAGTCGACCGTCGCGGGAAGGACCAGATCCGTATCGAGAGCGAGCGCCGTGGCCTCGCTCGCGCGCATCTCCGGCGGCGAGACCGAGCGGATGACGGGCTCCGGCCAGTCCTGGCAGGACAGGAGCAACAACGAAGCGGCGAGGGAGACGAGCTTTCTCATGGCAGCTGATACCTCACACCCAGGAGCCCCTGCACCCCCGTCGAGCGCCCGGTGATGAAGGGAATGTACGCCTCGCCGAACCCCACCCGTCCATCGAGGAACGGCTCGAACGCCCCCAGCGGGACGCGAAGCTGCGCCCCCGCGAGCAGCTCCCAGCCGAGCGCCGAGCGCACGGAGCTCTCGGAGAAGTCACTCGAGAGGTGGTGCAGCGCCAGGAGCGGCCCCACGCCGACGCGCACGTCCACACCGAGGTATTTCATCCGCACGAGGTTCATCCGCCCGACCGCCAGGAGAGGCAGGGAATGCAGGGCGGAGACGCTCACCCCGGTGCCAGGGACGTTCGCCTTGAAGCGCGCCAGCCGCCAGCCGAGCTCCACGTCGAAGGAGAAGCGGCCCCAGCCAGGGGGCGTCAGGGTGAGCTGCGCCGAGCCCTGGGGGCCCCGGTTGAAGCCGCCACCGTGGAACGCGCCCCCCACGAGCGCGAGGGAGTACCGCAGCTCCTCCGCCGGCTTCGTCTCGGCCGGCCGGGCCGCAGCCGGAGGGGGCTCGGGGCTCGCCTCCCGTGGAGGAGCCTTCGGCTTCTTGCGGGTGGGGGCGCGGGCGGGAGCCTCGGGGGCAGCCACGGCCGCGGAAGTGCAGAGCAGGAACAGGAGCGCGAACCAACGCATGGAGAAGGAGAGCCTCGGAGGCCAGTGCCGCGGACGGGGGAGAAGCGAACCCCAGCGGGCGCCGGTTGTCGAGCCCCTTCGCGTCAGGGGGAGATCGGCGTACAGAGCTCCACGAGCACTCCGTCCATATCCCTCACGTAGGCCACCGTCTGCCCCCAGGGCTTCTGCTTGGGAGGCTGCGCGGCCCCGGCGCCCGCCTTCACCGCCCGCTCGTAGGCGGCCTGGACGTCGGGCGTGACGAGCGCCACCTCCACCGCCGCCGCGTCCTGCTTCGGCCGGTTGAAGCGCACCGTGAGGCCATTGTCCTTCGCCATCTCCTCCGAGGCGAACGCCAGCGCCGTCGCGCCGGTCTCCATCTCCGCGTACTGGCCACTCTCGTGGAGGAAGCGGCGTTGCAGGCCAAAGGCCTTCTCGTAGAAGTCGACGGTGGCGGGCACGTTCGCGACGTAGAGGATGACGTAGCCGAGCTTCATGGCGGCGGACTCCGGTTGCACGGGTGGAACAGCGTACGGCGGTAGAGGGGCCTGGTCGTACGTCCCGGACCCGGGGACACAGCGTGCCCGAAGCGGCACCGGGATTGCCAACCCAACCAGGAGTTCATGAAAAGTCAGCTTGGCTTCATTCGCGAGGAATGATTGGTTCCCTCCTCTCTTCACCAGGAAAGGACCTCATCCATGCGAAACTTCCTCGCGGTGTCCGTCTCGTTGCTCCCGCTGCTGGGCCTCGTGGCCTGTGGCAGCACGGCCCCCACGCAGGCCCCGCGGCTCGAGGAGCAGACGCAGGGCCTGAACGCCACGGGCACCGGCTGCAACGCCGATTCGGACTGTGCGTCCGGGCTGTGCTGGCACGAGATGGACTCGTATCCCACCTACAACCCGTATTGGATCAGCGCTGACCAATGCACCGAGGAGTGCGCGGGTCCGACGGACCACGCGTCCTGCCAGCAGCTCGCTCAGGACCTGAACGCCCCGTATCCGGAGAAGGCGCGCTGCATCGAGGCTCGGGGTGTCTACGACGACAACCCCTACGATCACTCCGTCTACGTGTGTGACTTCATCCCCGCTGGCCTGGGCAACATCAACTGGGTGGAGTAGGGGTGGCGCCTCACGGGGAGTCGACCTCGGCGAGCGCCGCTTCCAGCGACTCCCCTCCCCGCACGACGCGCGCCAGCCGTCCCGTCGCGTCGTAGAGCAGCACCGTGGGGAGCGCGAGCTGCCCGCCCACGGAGAGCGGCTCGGCCACCTCCTCGGACAGGGACTCCACCGGGTAGGTGATGGACAGCTTCGCGGCCTCGGCCCGCACCTGCTCGGGGGGATGGGCCGCCAGCCCGCGCACCTGCCACCGGCCCTCCTGGGCCAGCCTGGACAAGAGGGGCACCTCCTCGCGGCAGGGCTTGCACCAGGAGGCGAAGAGCTGCACCGCCGCGGGCCGCCCGTCCTTCGTGCCCCCCACCTGCTCGAGCTCCAGGGGGAGCTTCGGATGGCGCGGGCGTGGCGCGCGAGGAGTGAAGGGGGTGGAGTCCTTCGAGCCCCCCTCCGTCAGGGACCACCGCCGGCCCGCCGCGAGCACGCCGAAGGACTCGGTCACACCGGGGCGCCACGTCACCTCGACCTCCGCCTGCTCCTCTGGACCAAGCCCCACGTGCACGGTGGGGTCCACCGCGCTCACGTAGCCCCGGGCCAGCAACACGGGGAAGGCCCGCGTGCCCGCCGCCGTCCGGACCCGGACCGTCGCGGTGCTCGCCTCGCGGTCGCCTCCCGTGGCGCGCAGCCGCACCTCCAGCGCATGCCCCACGGCCCCTTCATTCACGAAGAGCTGCAGGCGCGGCCGGGCGCGGTTGAGCATGAGCAGCTCCTGGTCCCCATCCCCGTCCAGGTCCTGGGCCACCAGGGCGCGGCCATCGGCACGTGACGAGAAGCCGTCCGTGTACGCACACTCCTCGAAGGTTCCGTCCGGCCGCTGCATCCACAGCTTCTTGGGCTCCCAGCCCGAGAAGGACTGCTCGAAGCCCGTGCGGCCCACGCGGCGCAGCGGAGAGGGCCCCGTGGCCCCCACCATGGCATAGGGGGAGGAGGAGGCCTGCGAAGGAGTGCGGCCCGTGGACCTGCCCTGAAGTGAGAGCGCCAGGACCTGGCGCCAGTACACACTTCAAAGATCTTTTCGATTGGGAGCGCTGTAGTATCCGTTGGCCACGGCGAGGTCCAACCGGCCATCATCATCCGCGTCGAGGAAGATGGAGCCGAAGGCCCACAAGCCCCGGTTGACGCCCCGCGCGCGAGCCACCTCGTCGAAGCCGCCGTCCTCGCGGGAGACATAGAGCGTGTTGCCCGCCGCGAACTTGTCCAGGCGGGCCTTCAGCTCGGGACGGACCTGGGCGGCGGCCAGCACGCGCGTGCCCGCCTTGGAGAACATGTTGGCGACATAGAGGTCGAGCCGCCCATCGCCGTTCACGTCCCCCACGTCCGCGCTCATGCCATTGCCCGGATCCCTCAACTGGTGGGCGTCCGTCACATCGCGAGGAGTGCCCCGGGCATCGAAGCGCCAGAGGTCGTTGTCGCCGAAGTCATTGGCCACGTACACCTGCGGCCGTCCCTCTCCGAGCAGGTCGGCGGCGACGGCGGCGAGCCCCCAGCGCCGATGCCGCTCGTCCTGGGGAGGAGCAATCTCCTGGAAGGTCAGGTCCCCCTTGCCCCGGAAGAAGCGGGCGGGGCGGCCATCCCTCGCGGCGAGGAAGTCATCCGGCCCGTACTTCATCGGGTAGTGGAGGAACACGAGGTCCAGCTTGCCGTCGGCATCGAAGTCGGTGGCGAGCGAGGCGTGCGAATTGGCGGGCGGGAGCCGGGACGCGACGGCTTTGAAGCGCCCTCCCCCGTCATTGCGGAGCGCGGTGGGGCGGGACTCGGCGCTCCAGGCCGTCTGCGTGGTGACGATGACGTCCGGGTCTCCATCCGCGTCGAAGTCACCCGCCGCCAGGGAGGAGAACCACGCGCCCTTCGGAGGTGCCACGTCCAGGCGCGTGCGCACGTAACGCAGCGGGGCCGTGGCGCGGAACAGGTACAGGGCGCGCGGGTCGGCGACGAGCACATCCACGAGCCCGTCCCCATCGAGGTCACGCACGGCGAGGGCCCCGTTGCTCATGGAGGCCTGCATCCCCGCGGCCTCACCGTCCGCCTCGGGAGGGAGTACGAGCCCGGCGCGCTCCGCCGCCTCGAGGAAACGGGGCTCGGGCCGGATGGCGTCCTGACGCCACGCCAGCTCCATCCGCTCCAGGCGCCAGGCCTCCGGACGTGACCGGCTCAGGGTGGCGGAAGCCTCACCTCGAACCGAGCGGCGCGCGCCCTCGCGGTCCACGCCATCCAGCTCGAGCAGCAACCGCGCGGTGGTTCCCTCGGGCCGCGGCTCGAAGGCGAGCGCCCGCACGCTGCACCCGGAGATCCAGACGAAAGACTCCGTGGGGAACCGGACCTCTGGAGCCGCTGCGTCACCCGGCAGCACGAAACGGCCCTGCTTGAGCGGCGTGCACAGACGGCTGTCGAAGAAGGACTCCAGCGAGTCTTGCAGCGCCTCGCGGGAGTCGAGCTGGCGGAGCATCCGATAGGAGCCCGGGTCCGATGCACCGCGGGCGGGCGCGACGGCGAGGCACAGCAAGGCTCCGAGGACGAATGATCGCATCGCCCGGGAGTCTACCATGCGGCGGAGCATCCTCACCTCCCCCGTCCGTTGCGCCGCACCAGACGAGAACGAGGAGGCCCGCAGCGGCGCCCGTGTGACGGCGCAACGCATCCGCCCGGCCGAGCGGTAATCATGCAAGCCTCCAACCCCACAGCGGGAAGCGCCGAGACGCTGGGAGGGTGGCCCGAGGGAATGCTCGAGGAGGAGGCAGGCATCGGCGGGTCGCGAAGGCCCGCTGCTTCTAGGACGCTCCTCCTGGAGGAGGAAGGGTCACGGCCCGGTCCGGGGCACCAGTCCCTGGACCGGAGTGTCCTGGCCAATGGCGATGAAGGGGGCCCAGAAGTAGGGATGGGGCTGCTTGTGGCGCAGCTCCTTCATCGCCGAGCGCAGCGCCTCGGCCCGGCCCTGGCCGGCCAACAGGTTGCGGTAGTAGCTCTCCATGAGCGGGTGGGTCTTCTCATCATCGACCTTCCACAAGCTCGTCACCAGCGTCTGCGCTCCGGCCACCATCAGCGCGCGGCGCAATCCGTAGACGCCCTGGCCGAGTTTGACGTCACCCCGCCCGGTCTCACAGGCGGACAGCACGACCAACTGCGTTCCCCACAGGTTCAGACCCGCCAGTTCCAGCGCCGTCACCCACGAGTCCTCACGCCGCGAGGCTCCGGCCCCTGCCGCCCTGGGGTGAGCGCCCGCGAGCACCAACCCCGAGCGCAACAACGGGTCCGATGGGCGATAGGACGGCCCCGTCCCGCCAAGACTGAAACAGTCCACCGCGCGCGAGGACTCGGAGTCACTGGCATCGGCATCCGTCAGGAAGAAGCCGTGCGTGGCGATGTGCAGCACGCCCGGCGTCGCCAGCTTCAACAGCACCTCCTTGCTGGCGGCACTGCCCATCAACACCTGCGCTTGCGGCAGCAGCCGGTGGATGGCCTCGGCCTCCTGGCGCGTACCTGGCAGGGGTTGCGAGAGCTTGTCCTCGCCCCCCAGGCACCGCGCCGAGAAGAAGCGCGCGAGGGAGCGGGAGCGGCTGGCCGGCGCGGGAGCGCTCTCCTGCATCGCGGAGCCCACCGCCGGGCTCGCGCCAAAGTCTGGATCGGCCAGGACAATGACCGATTGCTCGGGCGTGATGCCCTCGAGACGAGGCAACAGGTCCTTGCCCGAGGTGAGGTAGGTGATGTCGAAGCCATCGACCAGGAACCGGCGGCCATCGTGGAGCGCGTCGAACGGAACCAGGGCCAACTGGCTGTCAGGCGAGACGAAGAGCCGCCGCACCCCGCCCAGCAGTGGCCTCAGGGGACGGAAGACGAGTGCATGGAGCGCCCGGGCTGGGGGCTGATAGGAGACGTAGCGGCCCGCGAGCGCTTCGTGGAGGCGCCCGACGGCCCGATCGATGGGCGCGGCGGGACCGAGCTCAACCGCCCGGGTGCGGCCATCCGCGAAGAGCAGGAGCGCGAGGTAGCGCAGCGCTCCCGAGCCCTGGGGCTCCGGAACACCCGGCCTGGGCACCAGGGGGCTGTCCTCGTAGGCAACGAACTCGATCAGCGCGCCATCGCTGGGGAGGGCCGCGGCCACACGCTCGACGAGCTCCGCGGGAGGTGGCAGCTCGAAGAGGGCGCGCAGGGGTTCCGAGCGCCGCGCGAGGTCTGCCTCCAGGGTGTCGCCCTCGCTGGTGAGCTCCTCGACACGCCGCTTGTAGTCGTCGAGCGCGAGCGCTTCGGGGCCCGCCAGCGACAGCTCGGCGAGCCGGGTGCGCAGGGCGCGGAGGCGATCGAAGGCTTCACGCTCGGCCGGGCCCAGGCCGCGGTAGATGATGCGAGACGTTTCAGCGAGCTCCTCGGTGGAGCGCCCTTTGTGGAGGAGCGCGGCGGCGAGCGCGAGCTGCCGGACGCGGGCATCGTCCGGGTACGCGCGGACGAGCGAGTAGAGGCGCTCCTCATCGGCCTGGATCAACTGCAGCGCACGGGTCAGCCGCGCCTCCGAGAAGCCAAACACCTCGTGACGCAGGTGCTGCTCGGAGATGTGGAGCGCACGTTCGAAGAAACTCAACGCCTCGGCGGGCCGCCGCTGGGCAAGACGCAGCTGCGCATAGCTGTTGAGCAAGGGGACGAAGTCGGGATGACTCCCGCCGAGGGACGCCTCGTAGATCGCGAGCGCGCGCGCATACAAGGGCTCGGCCCGCGCCGAGTCGCCCCGATCCTGGTAGAGATTGGCGAGGCTCTGGATCGCCTTGACGATGCCGGGATGATTCGCGCCGAGGCTCGCCTCGCGAGTCGTGAGCGCGCGCGCATACAGTGCCTCCGCCCGGTCCTGCTCGCCCTGGCTCTTGTAGACATTGGCGAGATTGTGGAGCGCGGCGGCGACCTGGGGGTGGTTCTCGCCGTACGCGGCCGTGTAGATCTCCACCGCGCGCTCGAGCAGCGGTCTGGCCCGCGCGTAGTCCTCCTGGAGATGATGGAGGTTGGCAAGCCCCTGGAGCGAGTCCGCCACATCAGGATGGTCCTCGCCGAGCGCTTCCTTCCGAATGGCGAGAGCACGTTCGTAGAGAGGCAGGGCCCGCTTGTAGTCCCCCTGGTTCTTGTAGAGGTTCGCGAGATTGTTGAGCGACTGAGCGACATCGGGATGAGCCTTACCGAGGCGCTCCTCCCGGATCTCGAGTGAGCGCTCGTACAGCAACTCCGCCTTCGCGAAATACCCCTGATCCTTGTACAGGAGGGCCAGGTTGTTGAGCGAAATGGCCAGCTCCGGATGGGTTTCGCCGAGGGTTGCTTCCTCGATCGCAATCGCGCGTTCGTATAATGGCTCGGCCCGCTCGAGGGCTCCCTGCTTTCTGTAGAGCTCAGCGAGGTTTCCGAGCGTTTGGGCGACGGCAGGGTGGTTCTTGCCGAGGCTCTTTTCCTGGATCGCCAGCGCGCGCTCATACAGGGGCTCAGCCCGTCCATGGTTCCCCAGGGAGACGTAGAGGAGGGCGAGGTTGTTGAGGGGATGGGTGAGATGGAGATGCTCCTTGCCAAAGGCCGCTTCCTTGATTTCGAGTGCGCGGAGGAGGAGGGGTTCAACCAGGGCGTAGCGCCCCTGGGAGTCGTAGAGGTTGGCGAGGTTGTTGAGCGAGTCGGCGACATCCGGGTGATTCCTGCCAAGGGCCGCCTCCCGAATCGCAAGCGCTCGTTCATACAAGGGTTGCGCCTGCGCGTAGTCCCCTTGGAAGTAGTAGAGGTTGGCGAGGTTGTTGAGCGATTTGGCGACGTCCGGATGTTCCTTGCCAAGGAGCGCCTCTCGAATCGCGAGCGCTCGCTCATACAAGGGTTTGGCTCGCGCATATTGCCCCTGCATCGCATGGACGGTGGCGAGACCGTTGAGCGATTGAGCGACGTCGGGATGGTTCCCGCCGAACGTTGCTTCCCGAATCTCGAGTGCACGAGGAAAGAGCTGCTCCGCTCGCTTCAAATCTCCCTGCCGGAGAGAAACCCACCCGAGCAGGTCGAGGCACTGGGCCACCTCGGGATGGGCAGGCCCCAGCGCGGCCTCTCGCAACTCCAGGGCATGCTCGGCGGGCGGTCCTGCCTCGGCGTACTGTCCCGCCTCCTCCAACTTCCGCCCCTCCTCGTAGGCCCTCAGTGCTTCCACCAACCGGGGGTCTGCCGGCGCTTTCTCCACCGTCGCACAGGCCATACAACCCAGGACGAGCAATGCCACCGGGGCGAGAACTCGCCAGAGCTGCTGCCGAGAATTCATGCAGGGGTTTTCGAGCATGGGGGTCAGCTTTCTTCCGTGAAGACCTGACTGATGCGGAGGTCCAGGTCGCTCTTGATGGCGTCAACGAGACTCGTGAACTCCGTCGAGGACAAAGCGAGACGCTCCTGGAGACGCCGCTTCGTCTCTTGATAGACCGCCTGCCGTGCGCGCTTGAGCCGGCGCGAGACATTCGACTGGCTCATGCCAAAGAGTCTCGCCATCTCGGTCGTCGAGAGCCGATCGATGAAGTAGAGCTGGAGAGAGTGCCGCTGCTCCCACGGCAGGGAGGCGAAGGACTCGTACACGGCCTGGCGGAACTCGGAGCGGTAGCGGCGCTTGATGATATCGAGCTCCAGGTCGGCACCTGGATCCGGCAGGGCCTCGATGAGCGCGAGGAGGTTCTCGTTGGGAGTCTCGCCGCCCGCGGCGACCTCCTTGAGGGCCAGGCGCACGGCCATGATTCGAATCCAGCTCAACAGCGCACCTTTGCCATTGTACCCAGCGATCCGTGGCCCCCCTCCACTGGCCCCGCCCATCAGGATCTCGATGCGGACCAACTGGCAGACCTCGTCGAGCACCATGGCGGGCAATTTGAGAAACCCGAGCACCACGGGAAGCTTCGCCAGGTAGCGGCTCTCCAGCAGGCCGCTGGACGCGAGCACCCCGTGCACCCACGCACAGGCGAGATAGAGATCGCCCAGGGCCCGCTCCGCCAGCACCTGCGCGAGCGTTTTTCCCTCGTCGGCCGGCGTCAGCCGCTCGGCCAGATGCCGCACGAAGACGTCAGCGGGGATGTCGAGTTGCGGCCATGCGTCCCGGCCCACTTCCCAGGCACAGCGAAGCTGCTCCTCGAATTCGGCGGCATCCCCCGGCACCGCGCTCCGCACGGATGCATGCCTGAGAAAGACCATGGCGAGACTGGGCTGCTCTTGCATCGTCCCCCAACCTAGCCATCGCGACGCTCCCGTCACCGTCCGTCCCACGCCAGAAAATTCAGTGAATGTTGTCTATTCACGCGCTCCCGCCCGAGGTGCTTCCTCCCGTGCCGGGGAATCAACACCCTCTGGCATCCTCGTTGGAGCGCTCATGCCAAGTCATTCCGAGCAGATGGACTCGCAATGCCTGACCGATGAGCTCCTCGCCGGGCTGCTCGAGGGGAGGCTGTCGGGGGAGGAGCTGTCCCGCGCCCATCACCACACCGCCGAATGCCCGTCTTGCCGTGAACTCCTCGTCACGCTCGTGCGCGGAGCACGGTCCCCCTCCAACGCTGTCAATCTCTCACATTCCGAGACGCCCCACGGGCCTCTTGCCACCGATTGGAGCCCGCCCACCGAATTCGATGAGTTCCAACTGGAGCGGCCACTCGGCCGTGGCGCCATGGGGGTCATCTACCTCGCACATGACCGCGAACTGGATCGGCGGGTGGCGGTGAAGTTCATCGCCGCGGCGCGGCCTCACAGCCGGCTCCGCGAGCACTTCCAGACCGAGGCACGCGCCATCGCACGCCTGCAGCATCCCAACGTCGTCACCGTGTTCCGCGTCGGCGAGGTCGAGGGGCATCCATACATCGTCTCCGAGTACCTCGCCGGTCAGAGTGTGGAGGAATTGACCGCGCCACTGCCCTGGCGGCGCGTTCTCGGATTGGGCATCGGGCTGGCGCGGGGGCTCGCGGCGGCCCACCGGCAGGGCGTGCTGCACCGGGATCTCAAACCCGCCAACATCTTCCTCACCCTCGAGGGCGAGGTGAAGCTGCTCGACTTCGGCCTGGCCGAGCTCGTCGAGGAGGAGGGAGCCGGGAGACCGGGCAGCATGCGTCGCCCCGTGGGCACACCGCGATACATGGCGCCCGAGCTCTTCCGGGGCGCACCGGCGACGCCCCGCAGCGACATCTACTCCCTCGGCCTGGTGCTCCACGAGCTGTGCACCGGCCCCCTTCCGCAGCGGCCGTGCCTGGAGCCACCAGGGCACGGGGGTGGCCCTCGGCTCACCCCGAGCGTGCCGGGCATCGACCCCGACTTCGCCGCCCTCCTCGAGCGCTGCCTGCGGGTCGAGCCGGAGGAGCGCTTCGCCTCGGCCGAGGCGCTCCGCGACGCGCTCGAGCGGCTCCGGGAGCCGGAGGTGCTCACCCAGGGCAATCCCTACCGGGGACTCGCGCCCTTCGAGGCCGAGCACCGCGCGCTCTTCTTCGGACGTGATGCCGACATCCGCGCCGTGCTCGAGCGCCTGCGCCGCCACCCCCTGGTCCTCGTGGCTGGAGACTCGGGGGTGGGCAAGTCCTCGCTCTGCCGCGCCGGCATCCTGCCCCGGGTCGCCCGGGGGGCGCTCGACGAGTACCGGGACTTCACCGCCCTCACGCTGGAGCCGGGCCGCCGTCCGCTCGCGGCCCTCGCCGCCGCGCTCGCGCCCGTTCTCGGGCAGCCAGAGGCCGAGCTGCACGCCCGGCTCTCCGGAGCGCCCGGGGAGCTGGGACCGGCGCTGCGGGCGGCCCACCAGGAGGGGCGTGGCCTGCTCCTCTTCGTCGACCAGCTCGAGGAGCTCGTCACCCTCAGCGAGCCCGCCCAGGCGGAGCGTTTCGCCAGCCTCCTCGGAGAGCTCGCCCTGCCGTCGGCGGGCGTGCGTGTGTTGCTCGCGGCGCGTGGTGACTTCCTCCTGCGCCTGGCCGCGCTTCCCGGACTGGGCGGCGAGGTCGAGCGGGCGCTCTACCTGCTGCGGCCCCTCACCCCCCAGGGGGTGCGCGAGGCCATCGTCGGCCCCGCGCGTGGCCGTGGCGTGGTGTTCGAATCCGAGGCGCTCCTCCAGACACTCGTCGAGGCCGCGGCGCGGAGCGCGGGAAGCCTGCCCCTGCTCCAGTTCACCCTGGCGGAGCTGTGGGAGCGCAGGGATGCCGTCAGGAGTTGCATCACCCAGGCCGCGCTGGACGAGATGGGAGGAGTGGCCGGTGCGCTGTCCCGGCATGCCGATGGGGTGCTCTCCAGACTCTCCCGGAGCTCGCGGCAGGAGGCCCACCGCCTGCTTTGCCTCCTCATCACGGCGGAGGGCACCCGCGGCCAACGGAGCGAGGAGGAGCTCACCGCGGGTTCAGACGAGGCTCGTGCCACCCTGCGAGCGCTCATCGAGGGACGCCTCCTCCATACCCGCACCACGGGCGATCAGGTGAGCCATGAGATCGCCCACGAAGCCCTCATCTCCAGCTGGGGCACGCTGCGCCAATGGCTCGATGAGGATGCCGGTCTGCGTGCCCTCCGGCAACGCCTCGAGACGGCGGGGGCCGAGTGGGAGCGGCTGGGGCGCGCTCCGGACCTCCTCTGGCGGAAGCGGCAGCTCGAGGAGGCGCGAACGCTCGACACCACCAGCCTGGGGACACGCGAACAGGACTTCCTCCGCGCATCCCGGCGCGCCGTCCGCCGCCAGAAGCTGCGCCGCTGGAGCGCCGGACTCCTCCTGGTGCTCCTCATGGCGGGCCTCTATGGCGGGCCGCGCCTGCGAACGCACCTGGAAACGCAGCGCTTCGTCAGCGCCCGGATGGCCGTCGCGCGGAACGCGCATGACCTGGGCCGGAAGCTGGGTCGAAGCGCCAGCGCACGTCGCGACGAGGCGCTCGCGCTGTTCGATGCCACCTCCACTTCGGAGCGCCGGTTGCTCGCCGAGACGAAATGGGCCGGGGCGCTCGACGAGCTCACGCGGGCCGATGCCGCTTTCGACGAAGCGGAGCAGGCCCTCAACGAGCTGCTCGAACGGGCCCACGAGGACGCACGCCCTCCCCTCCTCCGCCTGACGTACGAACGGCTCCTGCTCGCCGAGCGCTTTCACCGGACGGACGAGCGAGCCCGGCTCGAGAAGCGCTTCAGACGGTTGGCGGCCGGGAACACGGCCTGGTTACAACGGCTCGAGGCCCCGGCCGGACTCGCTGTCGAGACCCGTCCCTCGGGCGTGGACGTCGAGCTCACGCGCTATGTGGACGACGGGGGGCGGCTGCGGCGGGAGGCCGTGCCCGGCGCTCCACCCGGTCAGACCCCCCTGGCCTGGAAGGGCCTGCCAGCGGGCTCCTATCAACTCCGCTTCACGCGCGAGGGTCATGCGCCGGTCGAACTGCCGGTCCTGCTCACCCGAGGCCGGCTCGAGAAGCTCCGGCTGGAGCTGCCCTCCAGGGTCCCCGACGGGTACGTCTACATCCCGCCCGGCTGCTCCCTCACGGGCAGCGCCGAGCCCGAGCTGGTGCGGAAGTTCATGGGCAGTGCCCCCCTGCACCCGCGTTGTCTCGAACAGGGGTATCTCATCGGGCGGACCGAGGTGACGCTGGGTGACTGGCTGGCGTACCTGGATGGCTCGCTCGACGAGGCCCGGCAACGCCGCGTCCTCGCGGAAATACGAAAAGACATGGGCGAGGCGTTCACGCCGCGGAAGCGGCCCGATGGCTCCTGGAGCTTCTCACTCCAGTTGGAGAGCAAGGAGGTCCTCACGGCGCGCGAGGGCGAGCCCATTCGCTATCCCGGCCGCCGCCATCGCCGGGAGCAGGACTGGCGCCGCTTCCCCCTGACGGGGGTCAACCTCGCGGACGTCGAGGGCTATCTCCAGTGGCTCGACCACTCCGGGAAGCTGCCGGGAGCCCGCCTGTGCAGTGAGCTGGAGTGGACGCGTGCCGCCCGTGGCGCGGATGACCGCAAGCACCCGCACGGCAACCACTTCCAGAAGGATGATGACAACATCGATGAGACCTATGACCGGCAGGAGAACGCCATGGGTCCCGACGAGGTGGATGCCCACCCCGCCTCGGTGAGCCCCTTCGGGCTGCTGGGCATGGCTGGCAACGTCATGGAGATGACCCGGGCCATGACACCGGACAGCCAGGGCCCCCTCCTGCGTGGGGGTGCCTGGTACTACAGCGAAGTCGGCACGCTCATCGCCAATCGCCAGGCGATCACCCCCGCGACCCGTGACTCCCGGGTCGGCGTGCGCGTGTGCGCCCCCGTTCCGCACCGTTCCTCTACTCCGTGAAACCACGTGTCACAGCGAGGTCCCAGATGAAACACAGCCTTCTCCTGTTTGCATGCTTGCTCTTCGCCGCCCCCGGGCTCGCCGAGGCCAGGGGCCGGATCAAACCCTGCCAGGGCCAGGGTCCCCGGCGCACGGTGTGGCCACAGGGCACGCTGCTGTGGGGCACGGAGCGCCAGGTGGTCTCGAAGGAGATGAGCAGTGTATTGGCCTCGGTGGACCTGGGCCGGGTGCGGCTGGGGAGCACCGCGGTGAAGGGGCTGCGCATCGAGGAGGGTCATCTGGCCGCCCGCTCGCTTGGGCCCAAGGGACTGGTGGGCGCCGTGTTCCAGGGAACCGCCAGCGATGGCCAGCCCGTGGAGGTGGCGCTGTGCGGTGCCGAGCCCTCGCCCACGGACCCGTCGATGGTCTGGTACCGCATCGAGCTGTGGAACGCGCGGAGCGCCTCGTGGGAGAACCCGTGCGTCGCCACCGGCCGGGAGTCCAAGCCCCGGGCGCTCGCGGTGCGGGGAGTCTGGGACGAGACCGGGGCTCGCCATGAAGTGCCGGGGAAGTTCACCTTCGCCTGTGAGCATGGCGCCATCGCCAAGTGCATCGGCTGGGGCTACAAGCCCTGGGCGACGAAGGACGGACACGCGTTGGAGGACTTGCACCAGGCGTGCACGCGCATGGCTCGGGCGGACTACTGCGGCAACGGAAGCAGCCACACCCGTCAGGACAACCCCATCGACATGTACGATGCCCTCCGGGTGAGCACGCGGACGACGGAGGCCACCCGGGGCTGGGAGCCTCGGCGGGCTTCATTCGAGGCGGCCTGGACACCCGAGGGCGCCTGGTGTCTGGCCCGCACGCGGGATGGGCAGGCGGCGGAGGCGGTTCTGGCGCAGTGTCCCGACCGCTTCGAGGCGGAAGCGCAGGACCTCGGAGAAGGAGACCGCTGCACGGTGCGCCGCAAGGGAGGACGCGCCGGGCCGGTGCTGCTGCGCAATCAATCGTACGGCAAGGCCAGTCCAGCACCTTGACCGCCTGCACCGGCTCTCGCCGGGCCGCACAGGAGGACGGTGGAGTTCCAGCCTCGAGGTCAGCCACACTCCGGCCATGGACGACACCGCACCAGCTCTCCGGACCGGAGCGTCATGAACGCTCGAGGTTCTCCGGGTGGTTGACTGCCTGGGAGACGGGGCGGACACGCCCTCTCCGCTCACGCACGCACGACGACACGTGCGTGCACGAAGTCCCGCCGCTCGAGCTGCTCCGCGAGGAACCGGGCCAAGTCCGCGCGCGAGAGGCTCGAGAGCATGCCCACGGGCTCGGACGCTCCGGCGCGGACCTTCCCCCGCGCCGGGCCCTCCGTCAGCCGCGGCGGCTTCACCACCGTCCAGTGCCCGCGAGGGCCGGCACGAGCGCTCCGGGGCTCGCCGGATCCGCGACCGCCACCTCGAGCCCTGGCGGCTCGGGAGAGAGCGCGCCTTCCCGTCGGCAGACGGCTCGCACCGAATGGCCCCGCTCACGCAGCACGGGGATGAGCACCCGCCCCGTCCTGCCCGTTGCTCCGAAGAGTGTCACGCGCATGGCCTGTCCCTCCGCGTTCCACCGCCAGCCTCGCGCCCCCAGCGGACGGAGTCCACGGGAGGGCCGTCGTCCCCTCGCCCATGCCGCCCGGCTATAAGAGCCCTCCAACGCGCCCCAGGTTCGCCCCTCACCGTCCGTTCGTGGCTGTCGGGGCGCGTTTTCATACTCCGAACGGCCTCGCCAGGACCCGCCGGGCCCTGACTCCAATGGAGGACCCTGACATGCGTCTCCGAGCGTGCATCGCACTTCTGCTCTATGTCTCAGCCTGCGTTACGTCAGCGCCCAGCTCGAGAGAGCCAGCAGCCCGGGACCCGAGGCTCACCAACCTCCAGCGGGCGGCGACGCTGCCCTGGACGGACGGGGGGCGTTGCGCCGTTCAGGAGGCTTCCGAGCCCTGGCCCATGCTGGCGGAGAAGTGCTTTCATGCCCTCGACCATGATCGAATCGAGTTTCACGATCCCACAGGGCGATGCGCGGTGGCCTCTGCTGGTGCCAGTGCCTTGGGGCTCGGGGTCTGCGTGCTGGCGGCACCGGAGATCGTCATGGGAGCGGTGATCGTCGCGGGCGTGGTGGTGGTGGGATTCGCCATCAAAGAGGCGCTGGATACCTACGCGGAGAAGAGGGGCCGTCCCCAGGTAAGGCCCGTTCCTGAAACGCGCCCCGTGCCTGAAACAAAGCCCGCCTCGTCGAAGCCCTCGCCGAAGAAAAGGCCCAAGCCAGAGCCCAAAGGGCCGGATTTCCCTCCCATTGGGCCAGTCGAAGTCTCGGAGCGAGAGCGCCCCAGGTGCGAGCCCGACCCAGTGCCGTACCACCTTGGCGGTAATAAACTGCACGACACGTGCGCCGACAGAATTCCGAACAACAGTTTCCCCGGCGGGGATGTGTTCGTGAATGGGAAGAACTTCGACGCGCTCCAACTGGCCACGCGCACGCTGTGGGAAGTCAAGACCGACAACTTCGACACGTACCCGCCCGACCTTCGGAGAATTGTCATCGAGGATCAGGTGGGGGAACTGCGGACCGAGCGTGTCCTCGCTCTCGCCTGTGGATTCGACTTCCGAGTCGGCGTGCGGAGCCCCGAGCACAAGGCTGAGTTGGAGTTCGAGGCACCGGACCTCAAGGACATCATTGTCATCATGGAGTGGTGCTGAGATGCCGGCCATGCAAGAAGACGAACTTCGCATGATTGTCTATGCGCCTGCCCTCTTGGGCAATGATGGCCGCCCGCTGGCCATTGTTCATGGGATGGAACGCGCACTTCCTGGCTTGCGCCTGGAGTGGACGATTTCTCGCGAGGGGCAGCGCGTCCCCGTGCCGCAGCGCGAAGCATGGCTCGCCCGGGGGAGGCCAGGCGGGCGGGGATTTCCTCTCCTGCGCAACGGCGATGATGATTTCCGGGTCACGGTGTCTGGATTGGAAATACCGGCGGTCAGCTCGCCGGGTGGTCAGGCCCAGCTCGATGTCCATGCCACGCTGCCTCTGGCTGCCAACGGCATCGCGGCGGCAGCGGATGTGCTGGAGGCGATAGGGGAAGGTGCTCGCGGTTTCTGGGGGCACGCGACACCCTTCAGCGCGGGGGTGGACATCGTACGCCAAACGAAAAATGGGCCGACTGACCTGGAGGTGCCTCCCCGGGGGTTGCCCTCGATCAAGCCCCCAAGGGATATGCGCTCCCCCGAAATTCCGCATCGCCTCGGGTGGCTCAACTACTGGTCGGCCGCTGCCGCACGGGCCATCGGATTCCCGGACCCAGCCCGCGATGCGGACCTGCTCGCGTCCTCGCGGCGTACCGCGACGGGCGGGTGGGTTGTCAGGCTCACCGATGCACCGCTCGACCTGGACAACCCCGCGCACCTGGACGCGCTCAAACGGGCCTACGAGCGCTTCCCGGAGATCGGCGGGCGCTCCACCCCTTGAGCCCTGTTGAGTCCACCCCAAGGCAGCCACCTCGCCAAGAAGTGGAGGCGGCAGGAAGCGAACCCGCCGTTTGGACGCAAGTGCCCCCCGGCGGTGCGCCGCCCCCTTGCCGCCCTGCTTTTCGGCCAGTGGGTGGAGTTCCAGCCGCGAGGTCAGCCACACTCCGGCCATGGACGACACCGCTCAGCCCTCAGGCCTCCGGCTCCCCCCGCGGAGCACGGTCCCTGGAACCCTGAGCACCGAGGAGCTCGCGCGCTTCACCGAGCGGGAGCACGAGGTGCTGTGCCGGCGCTGGCGGCTGTTCGCGCCCATCACCTTCGTCCTCATCGGCCTCACCGAGGTGGCTCCGTTCTTCTCGCCGAACTTCCCTTCGGCGATGCACGTGACGGGCTGGGTGCTGGCGCTGCTGGCGGGCATGTACCTGCTGGCGAGGCGCAAGCCGGGCCGGCGGGTGATGGGGTGGGCCTCGGTGGTAACGGGCATCGTGGTGGCCGCCTACAGCGCCACGCCCGCGGCGGAGCTGGGGCGCTACCAGTCGCAGCACGTGCTGGCCATGGCGGTGCTCATCGCCATGCTGCCCGGCATCTTCTCGCTCACGCTGGCCGAGGCGGCGACGACGCTCGGGGGCAGCCTGGTGGCGTGGGTCGTCGTGTGCGGCCTGTGGAAGAGCGAGGGGCCGGTGGACTACACCGGCCTGGACGTGGCGCTCACCTACCTGGTCTTCCTGTGCGTCGTCACGCTGGTGGCGCACCACATCAACCGGCGGCTGCGCCTCCGCGAGTTCGCCGCGCGGTGCGAGCTGGAGCGCGTGCACCGCTTCGCCGTGGAGGAGGTGCTCCACCGTCACCTGCCGCCAGGCGACGTGGACCGGGTGCTGTCCGGGGAGCACCCGCTGGACGGCCCTCCGGAGCGGCGCGTGGTGACGGTGGTGTTCGCGGACATCGTGTCGTTCACCCCACTGTCCGATGGCCTCCCGCCCGAGGAGCTCGCCCGATTGGTGGGGCGCTTCTACGACGTGATGGCGGGGGTGGCGTTCGAGCACGGGGCGACGCTCGACAAGTTCATCGGGGACGCGGTGATGGCGCTGGTGGGCGCACCGGACACGATGACGCCCGGGGAGCAGGCCCGGCGCGCGGTGGCGATGGCGCGAGACTGGCACCGGGCGGCGCGCGAGCTCGTCTGGCCGGGCTCGCGGGGACAGGGGCTTCGGCTGCGCGTGGGCATCCACCAGGATCCGGTGGCGGTGGGAGCCTTCGGTGGGCGGCTGCGCAGCGAGTACACGGTGCTGGGGCGTGGGGTGAACATCGCGGCGCGGCTCGAGCAGCGCTGCCAGCAGGGAGACATCCTGGTGTCCGAGCCCGTCTTCCAGCAGCTCGCGCCCAGGCCCGAAGGCGCACGGGAAATGGGCGCACTGGAGCTCAAGGGCATCCCCGAGCCGGTGCGCTGCTACTGCCTGCCCGGCATCGAGGACGAGCAGGTCCGTGAAGCCGGGTCTGTGCTCCTGTGAGTAGGCTCCCACCTGACGCACCAGGCACCTCCTGGAAGCCGGGCCCGGTGCATGCGAACAAGAGCGACAGGTCTCCGGCAGGCGAGGAGACCAGGAGGGGCACGCATGGACGAGAAGAAGAAGCCCGAGGCGAACGGAGAAGAAACGGAGCGGTTGGGGCCGTACGTGCTCCAGGAGCAGGTGCCGCAGTCCGATGAAAGCCAGGGAGAGCTGTACCTGGCCAGGAACGAGACGAGCGGTGCAGCGGCCCTGGTGCTCAAGCACGCACCCGAGGAGGGCGGGGCACCCTGGAAGGACTGGCGGGTGCGCCTCATCTCCTGGGGCTCGCTGGGCTACTGCGCCATGGAAGTGGAGCACACTCCCTGGTCCAGGGCCCAGGACAGACAGTCGGTGGAGTCTCTGGTGCACACGTTGGAGGGTGTGCTCGAGGGAGTGCGGCGCATGACCCGCGCTTGGTCCGGCCCCCAGGAGCCCCGCTTCCGGTGGCGCCTGGGGTTGGGCCTGGCGAGCGCCGCCACGGTGTGCGCCCTGCTCTTCGCGCTGGTGCGTGTGGCCTCGGTGTCACAACCCCCGAGCGCCCCGACAGCGCCCATGAGCCTCGAGGACCTCATGGCAACCGAGGTGCCGGAGCCATTTATTGAAAGGGGGCTCGTGGACACCACACCACCCCAAGAGCAAACCGTGCTCGCCCGGCCTCTGCCGAAAGAGCCCTACAAAGGGCAGAAGCGCCCTCCCTGCACCCGCTACACCGAGGTGGAGCTCGTCGGTGCATGCTGGATTCCTCACGAGCTGAAGCCCCCGTGCCCGGAGTCCCTCCACGAGCACCAGGGCAAGTGCTACCTACCCGCTTTCAGCGCGAAGCCACCGCCCCAGTCGCTCGGGCAGTGAGAGGGCTAGAACGAAGGGGTTGAGGAGGGCCGCGGACGGGGGCCGCCGGAGCAGAGAGCCAAGCGGGTGGAGAAGCCGCGCAGCCCCATGGGGTACACGTCGGCCCAGGCGGCCCTCCCATGAGGTTCACGGCAGGGGCTTGGCTCTCTTGGCCCTGGCGGCTTGAGCTTCAACACCACGCGGCATGGAGGGGCCCGCGCGCCGGGGCCAGCCTCGAACCTGCCGTGGGCAAGCCCAGGTGCTCCAGAATCGCTCGCACACCGCCCGCCTCGTTCACGTACGCCAGCAGAGGCCGTCTTCCCCCAGCCCGACCGCCTCGAGTTGCACCGCCCCAACGCCGGGTCGCACCTGGCCTTGGGCCGGGGCATCCACTTGTGCCTGGGAGCGGCGCTGGCCCGCCTGGAGGCGCATGTGGCGCTGGAGGTGCTGCCGCGGCAGCTGCCCAACCCGCGCTACGCCGAGGGCAAGCGCCCCGTGCGCCGGCCCCACTTCTTCCCGCGGGGCTTCGAGCACCTGCACCTCGCCTGGGACGTGCCGGCCCGCTGAGGCCGGCCCACCTCTCCGCGGCCGAGGCCCCGCTCCGGCGCGTGGAGCGGCTGGCCGGGGGGCGCTCCCTCGTGACGCTCGGCCAGGACGCGGACGGCGTGGATGACGATGCCGCTGCACACCAGCGGCCCGGTGCCGGTGTCGTCGTCGGCGCGGGGGTCGCCACCGGGGGCTCCCGGGCCGGAATTTTCTAAAATTGCGCAAATAATTCCCCTTGGGGATTTGACTGGTGGAAGGCGACCCGAACTGCACAGGGAGGCCCACCGAAAACCCAGGGAGACCCCAGATGACGCGCGCTGGCGAACCGAAGCAGACGAGGACACGAAGGTGGGTGACGGCCACGAAGGAACAGGCCCTCACCCACTGAGCCAGCGGTGACTCCCCATGGGAGCCGGGCACTGGTACCGCCCCACATCTCCACCGATAGCGCCGGGGCATGCCCCGAAGCGGTGGCTCTCCTCTCCCGTGGTGTGAGGGCTGACCGGAACGCCACCCGTCCGTGAACGTGAGCCCGCCAGAGCAGGAATTGATTCCGCAGTACAGACACTTCTCATCGAAGATGAAGGAGACACGAACATGAACAGTCATTGGAAGAAGTTCGGGAAGAAGTTCGCCACCTCGCTGCTGGTGCTGGGGGGCGTGGGGTGTGGCACGGAGCTCGAGCCGCAGGAGCCGCAGGCCGTGGGTGAGGTGCGCCAGGAGGCCTTCACCGCCTACGATCTGGATGC